>RFQN01000190.1 GCA_009924965.1 Verrucomicrobiota bacterium | reverse complement strand
GCCGACGCCGGCGAAGACGGAGAAACCGCCCTGCTTCATCGCGATGTTGTTGATGAGCTCCATGATGACGACGGTCTTGCCGACGCCGGCGCCGCCGAACGCGCCGACCTTACCGCCCTTGACGAAGGGACAGATGAGGTCGATGACCTTGATGCCCGTGCCGAGGAGTTCGGCGGACGTGGACTGCTCGGTGAGGGGCGGGGGCAGGCGGTGGATCGGGTAGCGCTTGCTGTGCTCGACCGGACCACGCTCGTCGACGGCGTCGCCGGTGACGTTGAAGATGCGGCCCAGGACGCCGTTGCCGACGGGGACGGTGATCGGGGCGCCGGTGTCGACGGCTTCGCCGCCGCGCACGAGGCCTTCGGTGGTGGTCATCGCGACGGCGCGGACGAGGCCGTTGCCGAGGTGCTGCTGGACCTCGAGGATCAGGCGGGTGGCCTTGCCCTCGACCTTGTAGTCGATCTGGATCGCGTTGTAGATCTCGGGGACCTTGTCGGCGGGGAATTGGACGTCGACGACGGCGCCGAGGACCTGGGTGATCGTTCCTTTAGTGCTCATGATATTTGTAGAAGTGGGTGGAGGTGAAAATTACTGGGCGGCGGCGCCGGCGGTGAGCTCCAGGATTTCCTGGGTGATCGCGGCCTGACGGGCCTTGTTGTACTCAAGGGAGAGGGCGGCGCCGATCTTCTTGGCGTTGTCGGTGGCGGCCTTCATGGCGACCATGCGCGCGCTGAACTCGGAGGCCTTCGACTCGAGGACGGCCTGGTGGACGGCCTGCTTGAAGAAGAGGGCCGGGAGCTGGTTGAGGATCTCACCCGCGGACGGTTCGAAGAGCATGTCGCGTTCGTCTTCCTCGATCTTGGGCTCGGGGAGGCCGAGCTTGGCGCGGAACTCGCGGGCTTGGTTCACGAGGCTGTCGGCCGGCAGGAGCTGCTGGACGCGCGGGGTCTGCACCATCGTGTTCTTGAAGTGGGCGAAGAGGACCTCGACGGTGTCGACCGTACCTTCGGTGAAGGCCTTGAGGAGGTACTCGGCGGCCGGGCGGACTTCGTTGAAGTTCGCGCGGTCGGTGACCGGGAAGTCGGCGAGGACCTTGCGGCCCGAACGCGCGAGCGCCTGCGCGCCCTTGCGGCCGATGCAGACGAAGACGGCGTTCTGCTGCTCCGCGGCGAGGCGGATCAGGTTGCCGTTGAGGGCGCCGGCCATGCCCTTGTCGGGCGTGACGAGGAGGATGCCGCGGGCCCGCGCGGGCGGCGTCCTGCGCGCGCTTCATCTTCGACGAGGCCACGAGCTGCATGGCTCGGGTGATCTGGCCGGTGCTCTTGACCGATTTGATCCGGTTGCGGATCTCGCGGAGTCCTTTGGGCATGAAGCGGGTCGGTTAGCGGAGGAAGGGGAACCGTCAGGCCTTAGGCCTTGAAGCTGCGGCGCCAGGTTTCGCAGGCGGCCTTCAGTTCGGCTTCGCCGTCCTTCTCGATCTTGCTGCCGCCACGGATCTTGGCGAGGACGCCCGGCTTGGCGGTTTCGAGATGGGTCTGGAGCGAAGCGGCGGCGGCCTGGACGGACTTCACCGGCATGTCGTTGAAGAAGCCGTTCTGCATGGCCCAGATGATGCCGCACTGGATCTCCGCGGACTTCGGGGCGGTCGGGGGCTGCTTGAAGAGCTCCACGAAGCGGTCGCCCTTGTCGAGGATCGCCTTGGTCTTCTCGTCGAGGTCGGAACCGAACTGCGCGAACGCCGCGAGTTCGCGGTAGTTGGCGAGCTCGCCCTTGACCTTACCGGCGACCTGCTTGAACGCCTTGATCTGCGCGGCGGAACCGACGCGGGAGACGGAGAGGCCGACGGAGACGGCGGGACGGATGCCCTGGTTGAAGAGGTCGGTCTGGAGGAACACCTGGCCGTCGGTGATCGAGATCACGTTGGTCGGGATATACGCGGACACGTCGCCGGCCTGAGTCTCGATGATCGGCAGCGCGGTGAGCGAACCCTTGCCGGCGAGGCGCGCGGAGCGCTCGAGGAGGCGGGAGTGGAGGTAGAACACGTCGCCTGGGTAGGCTTCGCGGCCGGACGGACGCTTCAGGATGAGCGAGATCTGGCGGTAGGCGGCGGCGTGCTTGGAAAGGTCATCGTAGACGATGAGCGCGTCCTGACCGTTTTCCATGAACCACTCGCCGATGGCGGTGCCGGAGAAAGGCGCGAAGACCTGGTTGGCGGCGTTGTCGGCGGCGGAAGCGGCGACGACGACGGTGAACTCCATGGCGCCGGCCTTCTCGAGCGTGCCGATGGTGCGGGCGATGGAGGAGTTCTTCGTGCCGATGGCGACGTAGATGGAGTAGACCGGGCGGAAGTTGGCGTCGCCCGAGGCGAGGCCGACGCGGTTGGCGTTCGCCTGGTTGATGATGGTGTCGATCGCGATGGTGGTCTTGCCGGTCGCGCGGTCACCGATGATGAGCTCGCGCTGGCCGCGGCCGATCGGGATCATGGCGTCGATGGCCATGATGCCGGTCTGCATCGGCTGGTCGACGGACTTGCGGGGGATGATGCCCGGGGCGATCTTCTCGACCGGGTAACGCTCGGAGGAGACGATCGGGCCCTTGCCGTCGAGCGGGTTGCCGAGGGCGTCGACGACGCGGCCGAGGAGGCCCTTGCCGACGGGGATGGAAAGGAGACGGCCGGTGGTCTTGGCTTCCATGCCTTCCTTGAGGCTGGAGATGTCGCCCATGACGACGCAACCGACGGTGTCTTCGGCGAGGTTGAGCGCGACGCCCTGCAGGCCGCCCGGGAGCTCGATCATTTCGTTCATCATGACGCCGGAGAGGCCGTCGATGGAGGCGACACCGTCCGCGAGGGAGACGATGGTGCCGACGTTGGACTTGCCGGCGCGGGTATCAAGGCCGGCGATGGCTTTTTGGATCTGGTCGATCGCGTTGCTCATTGTGTTTGGTAAAGCGGGTTAAGGATTAAGGAGGGAGTTCAGGAAAGGGACTTGGCGAGGTTGGCCAGGCGGAGCGAGGCCGAGAGGTCGGTGACGTCGTCGGCCACGCGCACGCGGAAGCCGGCGAGGAGGGCGTCGTTGCGGCGGGCGACTGGGCGGACCGGGCGGCCGAGGGCCTTGGCGAAATGGGCGGCGATGGCGTCGGCGTCGGCCGACGTCAACGGACCGGCGTGCTCGATGCGGGCTTCGCCACGGGCGAGCTCGCGACGGACGTTCGTGAGGTAGGCGCGGAGCAGCGGGCGCAGCTGGTGCGCGGAGCGGGACTTCGTCAGCGCGGCGAGCACGGCGCCCACCAGTTCGGACGAGACCACGCCGCCCTCGAGGGAGAGGGCGAGGAGGCGCTTGGCTTCAGCTCGGACGGAGGCGGCGGACATCGGCAGGAAAAGGGCTTAGCGGGCGAGCTGCTTGACGGCGGCCTCGTTGAGGCGGCCGCGCGTGGCGTCGTCGAGGTTCTGCTCGAGGACCTTAGCGGCGGTTTCGACGACGAGGCGGGAGACTTCGCCGCGGACTTCGGCGAGCATCTTCACGCGGTCGGCTTCGATGGCAGCCTTGGCCTTGGCGATGACTTCGGTCTGCGCGGCGGCGGCTTCGGCCTTGGCGGCTTCGA
>RFQN01000189.1 GCA_009924965.1 Verrucomicrobiota bacterium | reverse complement strand
TTCCAAGGCGAGATTGAGGTCCGCCACGGCATCGGCGGGCCGGCCGCCCTCGATCTTAATCAAGGCGCGACGCACCTCGGCGCTGATGTCCCCAGGCTTCAGTCGGAGCGCCTCGTCGTAGTCGGTGATGGCATCCTGGAACCGGCCGAGTCTTCTCCGGGTTTCGGCGCGCTGTGTCCACGCGAGCGCGTCTTTTGGGTCAAGGCGCACGGCTTGGTCGCGGTGCAGAACGACCTCCTGCTCCTGCAGGTTTCGAAGGATGCCCCGCTCTCCGAATCCTTCGCCGCCGCCGACGAGTGGGTCGGCGGGGCGTTGCGCGCCTTGGCAGGCACGTTCGTCCCGGGCGCTTTGGTGCCAGCCGACCCCGCCGCCGTGCGCTCCATCTTGGCGACCCCCGGTTCGCCGACGCTCTTCACCTATGGTCGGGGCGAAGGTACCGGGGCCGCCATGGCCGCCGCTCGCGCCGCGAACGAATGCCCGCTCGCCCATGCGCCTGGGGCGACGACGAAAGCCGCCTCGCTCTTCGTGGCGGTGACCGGTGGCCCGACGCTATCCGCCACCGAAGCCTTTGAGGCCGTGGCCGCGGTGCGCATGCGTTTTGGTGGAGAGACCTCGACCCTGCTGTGCGCGCGCATCGTCCCTGATTTTGGGGAGCGCGTGGAAGTGGCGGTGCTGGGCGCCTCGACGCCCGCCCCGAAGCCGGTGAAGAAAGGGAAGGGCGCCAAGCCAGGCGAAGAGAACCAGCAGATCTTCGGGTTCGCGACGGAGGATTCCATGCGCCGTGGTTTGTTCGGCGGCACGCCTTTGACCTTCATCGACGGCCAGGACGTCGACGTCCCGACCTATATCCGCCGCGCGGTGCGCCTGCCGGCTAGTCCTTAATCGTCGCTTCCCTGTTGCGCCCCGCAGGGTCCCTCCTACGTTCGGCCCTATGGCTTTCGACGTCGCTGCCTTGCGCCAAGATTTCCCGATCCTCGGGCGGTCCGTGCATGGCCGCCCGCTGACCTACCTGGACAATGCCGCGACCTCGCAGAAGCCGCAGGTCGTCATCCAGGCCTTGACCGACTATTACACGCAGGGCAATGCGAACGTCCACCGCGGCGTCCACTTGCTCAGCGAAGAAGCCACGCAGGCCTTCGAACGGTCCCGCGAGGTTGTCGCCCGTTTTCTCGGGCTGAAGGAGTCCCGCGGTTGCGTCTTTGTGCGCGGTGCCACGGAAGGCATCAACCTAGTCGCCGAGACTTGGGGACGCACGCACCTGCGCGCGGGCGATGAGATCCTGCTCACGGCCCTCGAACACCACGCCAACATCGTCCCGTGGCAAGTGGCGGCCGAGCGCAGCGGCGCGAAGGTGGTCGTCGTCCCCGTCACCCCGCGTGGCGAGGTCGACCTCGAGGCCTATCGTCGTTTACTCTCGCCGCGGACCAAGCTCGTCGCCTTCGCGCACGTCTCCAACGCGCTCGGGACGGTCAATCCCGCGGCGGAGATGACCCGTCTCGCCAAGGCCGTCGGCGCCACGGTGCTCATCGACGGCTGCCAGGCCGCGGCGCACTTCCGGGTCGAACTACCTGCGCTCGGCTGCGACTTCTACGCCTTCTCCGGGCACAAGACCTTCGGGCCGACGGGCATCGGCGTCCTCTGGGGGCGTCCGGAAATCCTCGATGCTTTGCCGCCCTACCAGTTCGGTGGGGACATGATCCGTAAGGTCGATTTCGACGGGACCACCTTCCGCGAAGCGCCGGAGCGTTTCGAAGCCGGTACGCCGGACATCGCCGGTGCCATCGGCTTGGCCGTGGCCTTGGAATATTTCATGACCCGACAGGCCGACGCGCATGCCCATGAGCAGAAGCTCTTGGCGGCGGCGACGGAGCGCCTACTCGCGATCAAGGGCCTCCGCCTCGTCGGCGAAGCCCCGGAGAAGGTCGCCGTGATTTCCTTCCTCATAGAAGGCGGCCACCCGCATGACATCGGCACCTTGCTTGACGCGGACGGCATTGCCATCCGCACCGGCCACCATTGCTGCATGCCCTTGATGAAGCACCTGGGTATCCCCGGGACCGCCCGGGCGTCGTTCGCCTTCTACAATACCTTGGAAGAAGTCGACCGCCTCGCTGTTTCGCTCGAAAAGATCCGCAAGATGATGGCTTAGGCCAGCGGTGTGGTCGGAACGCTGCGCCGGATGACGTCGAGGATGCCTTGGACCTCGAAGTTCCGCGACGAGCCGGCGAGGCCGAGGAGGCGTCGGGCCTGGTCAATGTCTTCGGGGTGGTTGCCGGGAGGCCAGTCGCTCCAAGCGCGTTCACAGTCTTGCCCGGAGGCGTGGAGGAGGGGCAGGAGGGCGTTGATGCAGAGCGTATCGGCGCGGCCGTCGGGGAAGACGCAGCCGAGGATGCCGTCGTGCAGGCGTCGCCGATGGCTGGTCAGGACGGCGTGGCCCAGGTCGGCGCCCCACAGGCGAACCTGCTCGCGCCATGTCGGCTGGCGGCGGTTGAGTTCCAGGTATTGCGCCAAGCGTCGATAGGGATGGCCTGCTGGTCGTAGCCCCCGCAAGCGCCAACGGCCGCATTTCTCCATGTAGAGCGCATCGAGCCCGAGCAGGACCATCTCCTCGGGCGAGTGGGCGCGCGCCAGCTCGGACATCGCGGCGCGGTTACCGCCGTGGCCGAGGGATTCGACGACGAGCTCATGGCAAGCAGCGTCCCAGCCGATGGCTTTCGCGCGGGCCTTGGCGTGCTTGGCCTTGCGGCGGAACCGTTCCAGAGCGCGGCGCCGGAGGCCAGGTAATAGCACGCCCTCCGCGGCCTGCACCTTGGAGGCCACCTCGCCGGCGCGGCCACGCAGTTCCAGCAAAGCGTCTTCTTCCGCGAGGTCTTCGAGGTCGCGTGGCAGGTAGGGCAGGAGCACCACCGTTTCGGGCTGATGTCCGGACGCCGTGGTCACGTCCTTGGTGCCTGGCAACAGCACCGCATGGAGGACCACGCCCGAGAAATTCGGATCGCGGTCATGTTGGTGCGCTTGCCAGTCGCTGGAGCGGAGGTGGATCTCGACGTCGCCGCGCACGCGCCGTTCATCGAGGCGGAGTTCGGCGCCTAAGAAGTCAGGGCCTGCCCCGCGGTTCCAGTCCCCGGGTGCGAGCACCTCCACGGTCCGTCCGCTGACCGTGGCCATCGGGCCGGTCACCTCGCCGGCCGCCCAGAGCCTTTGGATGGCGCGTTCGCCGATGGCGAAGGGGCCGTAAGGACCTTCCAATTCTTCTACGCGGTCGCAGGTGCTCATGCCTCCCTTCCTAGAGGCAAACGCGGCACAAAGGGAAACTCGCCGATAACCCAAGGGTATCACACCGAATCCGCTTGAGGCAAATCCGAGGCTCGCCTCTAATCCTTGTACGGAGAGGTGGCAGAGTGGTCGATTGCACCTGACTTGAAATCAGGCGAGCCGCAAGGCTCCGAGGGTTCGAATCCCTCCCTCTCCGCGCCTTGCGCGAGAGGAGGGTGAGAACCCTCGGGTTCGGTGAGCCCGCAGGGCGAACAGGCGATGCCGTAGGCATCGGGCCGGAGGCCTGGAGCGCAGCGGAATCAATCCCTCCCTCTCCGCGCCTTGCGCGAGAG
>RFQN01000188.1 GCA_009924965.1 Verrucomicrobiota bacterium | reverse complement strand
ACCTAGGACAGCACGTGGTGCTGTCCCTACCCAAGGCAAAGCCTCAGGGTCCATCTGATCCCCTTCTATATATGAGGTGACCAGGGCAGCACGCGGTGCTGCCCCTACCCGAGCCAGCGGATGCGTCCCTACCTCTCCTACCCCAAGGCACCTAGGTCATGACGCGGTCCCGACCCTGCCATTTTCATTCAATCCCTACCCCTACCCATGCCCCTACCCCTAATAGACAGCCCTTTTCCCGCCTTTCCCCTTGCGGGAGGTGGGGGGTCACCTAACTTGCCGTTAACTTTCCAGACCCATGGTCACGGACAACAAACCTTCTTTGGTCACCATCAATGTCGATGGCGTCGAACACCAAGTCCCCGCGGGCGCCAATCTGGTCGATGCCCTGGGCAAGATCGGGAAGGAAGTCCCCCACTATTGCTACCACCCCAAGCTCCCGGTCGCCGGCAACTGCCGCATGTGCCTGGTCGAGCTCGGTTCGCCGATGCGCGACCGCGCGACCAACGAGCTGGTGATGGAAAACGGCAAGCCGAAGATCGGCTGGCAGCCGAAACCGGCCATCGCCTGCGCCACCAACGTCTCCCCCGGCCTGCACATCCGTCTCGAATCGCCCGGCGTCAAGGCTTGCCGCGAAGGCGTGACGGAGATGCTCCTCCTCAACCACCCGCTCGACTGCCCGATCTGCGACCAGGCCGGCGAGTGCAAGCTGCAGGAGTTCTCCGCCGAATACGGCCGCGGTTACTCGCGCTATGTCGACGAGAAGAACGCCAAGCCGAAGAAGACCCGCCTCGGGCCGCGCGTCACGCTCGACGACGAACGCTGCATCCTCTGCTCGCGCTGCGTGCGCTTCTCCAGCGAGATCGCCAAGGACCCCGTCCTAGGCTTCGTCAACCGCGGTTCCTACAACACGCTGACCTGCTTCCCGGGCCGCGAACTCGACAACAACTACTCGCTCAACACCGTCGACATCTGTCCCGTCGGCGCGCTCACGAGCACGGACTTCCGCTTCAAGATGCGCGTCTGGTTCCTGAAGCAGACGCCGAGCATCGACACCGAGTCCTCCGCCGGCGCGAACACGACCGTCTGGTCCCGCGAAGGCAAGATCTACCGCATCACGCCGCGCCGCAACGACGCCGTGAACGACACGTGGATGGCCGACTCCGGCCGCGAGCTCTTCAAGGCCGTCGACGCCCCGAACCGCGTGACGAACGCCACCGTGAAGAACGAGAAGGCGACGCTTGAAGCCGCCCTCGCCGCCGCATCCGAAGCCCTCTCCGCCGGCGCGCTGGCGATCGTCGGTTCTGCGCACATGTCCGTCGAAGAACAGCGCCTCCTCGCCCGTCTCGCCAAGTCCAAGAACGCTTCCGTTTACATCCCGGCCCACGTGGGCAAGGGCGACGGCCTCCTGGTCTCCGAAGATCGCACCCCGAATTTCCGCGGCGCCCTCGTCACCGGCCTCACGTCCCGCCCCGCCGACGCCGACCTCAAGGCGCTCGCCGCCGACATCGACGCCGGCAAGGTGAAGTCCGTCCTCATCGTCCGCGAAGACGTCACCGCCTTCGGCCTGCCCGCCTCGACGCTCGCCAAGGTGCGCAGCGTCGTCCTCGCCACGCACCATGACGTCACCACCGCCGCTGCTGAAGTCGTGCTGCCGGCGCTGACCGTCTTCGAACGCAGCGGGACTTTCGTGAACTGCCAGTTCCGCCTGCAGGCGTTCGCCCAAGCCGTCCCCGGCCCGTCCGGCGTGCTACCCGACCTCCTCGTCCTCTCCAAGCTTGCGGGCGCCGACGCCGGTAGCATCTGGTCCGACCTCTCCGCGAACGTCCCGGCCCTCGCCGGCCTCAACGGCGCGTTGCTCCCGGCGGGCGGCGTGGCCCTCGACGGCTCCGCTTGGTCCACCCTCCCCTTCCCTGAAGGCAAGCTGCTGAAGTTTGCCCCTGTCGCCTAAGTCTCGACCGACCATGGAACAGCTGCTCAAAGATTTCCTCATTTCGAAGGCTTGGTACTTCATCGCCGCCCGCGGGCTCACCGCGATCGTCATCCTGATGTCGATCGCCGCCTACGCGGTGCTCCTCGAGCGTAAGGCCTCGGCGTGGATCCAAGGCCGCGTTGGCCCGAACCGCACCAACCACCCGCTCATCGCCTGGATCCCGTTCCTCGGCACGTTCCTGCAGAAGGGCGGCTTCATCCAGCCCGCAGCGGACGGCTTGAAGTTCCTCTTCAAGGAAGACCCGCTGCCCGGCCACGTCCGCAAGACGACCTACATCCTCGCACCGATCGTCGCGCTCGCGCCCGCCCTGCTCTCCCTCGTCATGCTGCCGTTCGGCCGTCTGCCGACCGGCCAGGTCATCACGCTCTGCCCAGGCGCCGACATCGGCGTGCTGTTCATGTTCGCGATCAGTTCCCTCGGCGTGTACGGCATCGCGCTCGCCGGCTGGTCCGCCAACTCGAAGTACCCGTTCCTCGGCGCCGTCCGCGGTTCGGCCCAGCTCATCTCCTACGAGCTCGCGATGGGGCTGTCCGTGCTGACCGTCTTCCTCGCCACCGCGAAGCCCGACCAAGACAACGCCTTGAGCCTCGTCTCGATGGTCGACGCCCAGCAGGGCCTGTGGAACGTCTTCGGCCACCCGGTCGCCGCGCTGGTCTTCCTCATCTGCATCTTCGCCGAAGCCAACCGCCATCCCTTCGACATGCCGGAGTCCGAGACCGACCTCGTCGGCGGCTTCCACACCGAGTACGGCTCGTTCAAGTTCGGCCTCTTCTTCGTCGCCGAATACGGCCACATGGTCATCGGCTCCTCGCTCTTCATCCTGATGTTCCTCGGCGGCTGGCACTTCCTGCCCGGCGTGCCGACCGTGGGCTCCGGCTACGTCGCGGCGCTCTTCGGGGCGGCCTGGTTCTTCGCCAAGCTCTGCGCCTTCCTCTTCTTCTTCGTCTGGGTCCGCTGGACGATTCCCCGCTTCCGCTATGACCAAGTCATGCGGATCGGCTGGCGCGTGCTCCTGCCCGTCGCCGTCCTCAACCTCCTCGTCTACTTCCTCTGGTACGCCCTCAAAGGCTGAACACACCCATGGCCATCAAAGTCGTCGAACGCCGTCCCCTTTCCCTCGCGGAGCGCACCTACCTGCCTCAGATCCTCGCCGGCCTTAAGGTCACGTGGGACAACATGCTGCGTCCGCCCGTGACGCTGCAGTACCCGGAAGAACGCCCGACCATCCCGAACGGCTACCGCGGCGTGCCCACGCTCGTCCGCGACCCGAACGGCCGCGAGAAGTGCGTCTCCTGCCAGCTCTGCGAGTTCGTCTGCCCGCCCAAGGCCATCCGCATCACCCCGGGCGAGATCGCCCCGACCGCCGCCAACGCGCACGTCGAGAAGGCCCCGCAGGAATTCGAGATCAACATGCTCCGCTGCATCTACTGCGGCCTGTGCCAAGAGGTCTGCCCCGAAGAAGCCATCTGGCTCCAGAGCCAGTATTCGATGACCGGCACGAACCGCGAGATGATGGTCAACAACAAGGCCAAGCTCTACGAACTCGGCGGCACCTTGCCCGACGGCCACTACAAGTGGGACCGCAAGAAGGCGGAAGCCGAACGCCAGGCTAATTCGGGCCACT
>RFQN01000187.1 GCA_009924965.1 Verrucomicrobiota bacterium | reverse complement strand
GCACAAGGCCTTCGAGACCGACAAGCAGGCCCCGTTCGGCGGCATCATCGTCGCCAACCGCACCGTCGACAAGGGCCTGGCCGAGGCCATCGCCGAAATCTTCTCCGAAGTCATCATCGCGCCGGAGTTCGACGCCGATGCGCTCGCCATCTTCGGCAAGAAGAAGAACCTGCGCCTCATGCGCGCCAAGGTCGGCCTCCGCGCCGACACCCTCCGCGAAGTCCGCGCCGTCATCGGCGGCGTGCTCGTCCAGGACCGCGACCAGAAGCCCGTCAACGTGCGCGACTTCAAGGTCGTCACCAAGCGCCAGCCCACGGCCGACGAGATGACCGCCCTGCTCTTCGGCTGGCGCGTCGTCCGCCACGTGAAGTCCAACGCGATCGTCTACGCCGGCAAGGAACGCACGCTCAGCGTGGGCGCCGGCCAGATGTCCCGCATCGACTCGTCCCGCATCGCGGTCTGGAAGGCCGGCGAAGCCAAGCTCTCGCTGCAGGGCTCGGCCATCGCCTCCGACGCGTTCTTCCCCTTCCCGGACGGCCTGCTCGCCGCGGCCGACGCCGGCGCGACCTGCGCCATCCAGCCGGGAGGCTCCGTGAAGGACGCCGACGTCATCGCCGCCGCCGACGCGCGCGGCATGGCGATGGTCTTCACCGGGATGCGCCACTTTAAGCACTGAGCCTGTGGCTCAGAGGTGATAGGGATCAGGGTTCAGGGAGTAGGAGTAGGGATTGGGGAATCGGGCTGGGAGAAGCGCGTGGCATTTTCGCGTTTCACGCCTCCGTGATACCCGCGTCCCGCCGCCTAATCCCTACTACCTCATTCCCAGCACCTAATACCTACTCCCTCTCACTTTCCGCCTTCCACCTGCCCCCTTCAGAGCTTCACCCCGATCTTCTCCAGCAGGCGCGCGAGGTCGTCGTCCCCGGTGAAGGGGATCGAGATGGTGCCCTTCGTCCCTTTGCGGAACACGGCGACCGGCGTGGAGAAATGGGAACTGAGGCGCTTCTGGACGTCGGCCACGATGGTCTTCTCGGCGCGCTTGCGGTCGGTCTTCTTGGAGGCGGCCAGCGCCTTGACCTCGGCCTCGGTGGCGCGGACGGAAAGGCCCTTCTCGACGACGAGGCGGGCGACCTGCACGCGGTGGGCTTGATTCTCGAGGCCGAGCAGGACCTTGGCGTGGCCCGTGGAAAGTTGGCCCTTGCCGAGGTAGCCTTGAATCTCGCGGTCGAGCGAGAGCAAGCGGACCAGGTTGGCGATGCTCGCGCGCGGCTTGCCGAGGCGATCCGCCACGGCTTCCTGCGTGAGGTTGAAGTCGCGCATCAGCGAGGCGACACCCAAGGCTTCTTCCACCGGGTTGAGGTCGGCGCGCTGCAGGTTTTCGACGAGGGCGAGCACGGCGCTGGCGTTGTCGCTGGCTTCCAGCACGCGGGCGGTGATCGTCTTCTGACCCAAGAGCTTGAACGCACGGAAGCGACGCTCGCCGGCGATGAGCTCGTAGCCGTCCTTCACCCTGCGGACAGTGATGGGCTGGAGAAGCCCTTCGGAACGGATCGACTCGGAGAGTTCCTTCACGCCGGCTTCATCGAACTCGCGACGCGGCTGGCGGGGGTTCGGAACGATGTTGCTGAGCAAAACCTCGATCAGCGCAAGGCCTGGGGCCACCGGCGCAGGTGCAGCCACCGGCGCGGCGACGGGAGCGACAGGAGACGCAGGCGTAGCAGCCGCCGGCTTGGCGACGCCGCCACCGATGAGGGAACCGAGGCCTCGGCCGAGGGATTTTTTAGGAGGGGTGGCCATGGGAATTAGCGGGCAGGAGCTTCGGGTTGCGGCACGAAGATCTCGACGTCGGCGCGGAGCGCCGAAGGGCTCGCGAGCTTGTTGGCCTGCAGGATCCATTCGGGCTTGGAGCCGAACTGACGAGCGATGCGGGTCACCGTGTCGCCGGGCTTCACCTTGTAAGGCGTGCCGGTGCGCGGGATCTCAGCGGCCAGCCCGTCGTCCGGCGCAGCCGGCGGAATGGAGGCCGGCGGAGTGGTGGAAGGCGGAGTGGAGGTGGGCTTGGAATTCGGAGTCGTCGGACGAGTCGTCGGTGGCTGACGGCCGGCCAGCGCGGCGTCGACGCGACGGGCGAGCTCGGCGAGGGCGGCGTTGACGTCCGCGGTCTGCTGCTTGAGGCGCCGGTCGACTTCGGCCAAGGTCTCGGCCTTGGTGCGCGCCGAGGCTTCGGAGGACGTGCTATTGCCCGCCGTGGCGTTACGTTGCTTCACGAGCGCTTCCCGGAGGTCAGCGTTCTCGAGCTTGAGCTTCTCGACCTCGTTGCGGAGTTCGGCGAGGTCCTGCTGCATCCCGGCGATTTGACTGTTCTGGGCTAAAAGCGGGGCGAAGCCCAAGAGGAGGAAAAGGAGACCAAAGCGCATGACCCCTAGCAAAACAAGTCGGGCATCGGAGGCAAGGAGCGAGCATTCGCACCCCCTCCTGGCCGTTACGGCCCCGAAATACCCACCGAAACCGCCAAGGCGGCCCGGCTTTCCTTTCTCGCCCCCGATGCCGGGACATCCCTAACCTAGCCACGGATGTCCAAGATCCTCGTAGCCCTTTCCGGCGGCGTCGACAGCGCCGTGGCCGCCCTTTTGCTCCAGCAACAGGGCCACGAGGTCCATGCCGCTTACTTCCGCACGTGGATGAACGAGGAGGGCCTCCCCTTCCCCGGTGAGTGCCCTTGGGAGGATGATGTCCGCAACGCCCAGACCGTCGCCCAGCACCTAGGGCTGCCCTTCCGCATCATCGACCTCGTGAAGGACTACCGCGAGACCGTCGTCGAATACCTCGTCGACGGGTACCGCCGTGGCCTGACGCCCAACCCTGACATCATCTGCAACCGCGAGATGAAGTTCGGCGTCTTCCTGCGCCGCGCTTTGGCTGATGGCTACGACGCCATCGCCACGGGCCACTACGCCCGCCGCCGGGCCAACGCCGACGGCACATTCGACCTCCTCGAAGGGATCGACCAGAACAAGGACCAGTCCTACTTCCTTGCCTTGCTGCGCCAAGACCAGCTCGCGAAGGCCCTCTTCCCTATCGGTGAACTGACGAAGCCGGAAGTCCGCCGCCTCGCCGCGGAGGCCCAGCTCCCGAACGCCACGCGCAAGGACAGCCAAGGCATCTGTTTCCTCGGCCAAGTCCCCGTGCAGGACTTCCTGGAGCGCCACATCCCCGACGCCCCTGGCCCGATCGTGAACCCTGCCGGCAAGGTCATCGGCCAGCACCGCGGCCTGCACCGCTACACCATCGGCCAGCGCAAAGGCATCGGCCTGCCCTCCAATACCGACCAGAAATACTTCGTCGTGGTGAAGAAAGACTTCGCGACCCAGACCTTGCACGTCGCCTTCGACACGCCGGACGCGAAGTGGCTCTACACCGACACCGCCCGCGCCGCGCACTTCACCTGGATCAATCAACCCCTCGTCGGGGAACAAGACGTCCAAGCCCGCGTCCGCTACCGCGACAAGGCCGTGGCCACGCACTTCCTCCCGCACGCCGACGGCACCGTCGACCTGCGCTTCCAGCCGACCCAACGCGGCCTTGCCCCTGGTCAAGTCGTGGCCCTCTACCGCGACCGCGTCCTCCT
>RFQN01000186.1 GCA_009924965.1 Verrucomicrobiota bacterium | reverse complement strand
CTTTGCCCGGCTACGCCCACTTCAGCTTGCTGCGGAGGACGTCGAAGTGGGAAAGGTTCTTGGGGCGGATGAGGCCGAGCTGGACCTTAGCCGTGCGGACGACGAGGGGCAGCAGGTGCTGGGCGGCGAGCGTCGGGCGGCCGTCGACCGAGAGGCCGAGGTGGGCGCCGTCTTCGCTGGAGACCGCGAGCTCCGTTTCGCCGTCGAAGATCACGCTGCGGTTGGACATCGTGTGCGCGCAGATGGGCGTCAGCGCGATGACCGAAGCGGCCGGGTCGACCAAGGGACCGCCGGCGGCGAGGTTGTAGGCCGTCGAGCCCGTCGGGGTCGCGAGGATGAGGCCGTCGGCGCGGTAGTCGTTCACCTTCGCGCCGTCGGCGGTCACGGTGAAGCGCCCCATGCGGAAGACGTCGCAGGTCTTCAGGACGAAATCATTAAGCGCCAAGGCGAAGGTGCCGTCGGCGAAGCGGATCTCGAGCAAGGCGCGGTTCTCGCGGCGGAAGTCTCCGGCGAGGATCGAGCGGATGGAAGCCCCGACGTCTTCGCTCGGGTAGGCCGCGAGGAAGCCGAGCTTGCCGCGGTTGATGCCGAAGAGCGGGACGCCTTCGAGCGCTGCGGGCTCGGCCACGCCGAGGAAGGTGCCGTCGCCGCCGACCACGCCGCAGGCGTCGCAGCCCCGGAGGCTTTCGCGCGAGACCGGCCAGGAGTCGGCCACGATGACGGTCACGCCGGCTGCTTGAGCGGTCTCCTGCACGGTGCGCACAATCGCGTCCACCCCGGGTTTGGTGCGGTTGACGACGAGGGCGAGGCGACGGATGGACATAGGACCGAAGGGGGACTCTAGGCCGGTGCTGGCCGTAGGGGAAGGCTGGAAAGGCTTATTTCTTGGCCTTTTCGGGCTCGGGCGTGATGTATGCGATGGTGTAGGGCAGTTCGACGAGGAAACGGCGGCCGCCGAGCGACGAGACGTTCACTGGCTTGGAGAGGTCAGGCAGCTGCAGGCGGTACTCGCCGTTGCCTGGCAGGTGCTTCTTCACTTCTTCGAAGTCGCCTTTGATGGCGTCGAGCAGGTCGTTGCGGTAGCCTTCGGCGTCGCCGATCCGGAACTTCGGATCCCCGACGTTCTGCTTTTCGCCTTCGGTCTTCGGGTTGACCAAGCCGTCGGCCTTGGCGCGCAGGATCTCCAAACCCTTGGAGCCTTTTTCGGCGAGGGCCACGAGGTCCCAGGAGGCCGTGGCCTCATAGGTCACGTCGGACTTCTCGTCCTCATCGCCGAAGAGCGTGCTCTTGGAGCCCGAGGAGGAACGGGCGTAGGTCTGGTAGACGCGGGTGTAGCTGAACGACGTCTCTTGGGCTTCCCAGCCGTCCTGGTTTTCGAAGCGCTTCAGCAGCGTCGCCTTGATCGCATCGAGGCGCGCGTCCAAGGCCGCGCGGTCCTTGCCGCGCAGCACGACCCGGACCGGGACGATCAGCTGATCGGCCTCGACCTCCATCTTGACGTGGTGGGCGGCCTGGTTTGTCACGGGGAAGTCTTCGCGATAGCTCCCGCCGGCGAGGACGGCCGCGGAGGACAGGACGAACAGGTAGGACCAAGAAGCGAAGCGCATGGCTGCATTCCATTGGAAGCCAACAAAAAGGGCAAGAACCGAGGAGTCGGTCCTTGCCCTGAGAGGCGCGCTAAGCGGCCGATTAGGCCACGCTGGCGAGGGCTTCGCCGACCTTGGAGACGTCGGTGCCGCCGCCCATGGCGGAGTCGGGCTTGCCGCCGCCCTTGCCGCCGAGCTTACCGCAGGCGTCGGTGACGATCTTACCGGCCTGCTTGCCGGCCTTGACGGCTTCAGGGCCGCAGTTGGCGACGAGGGAGACCTTGCCGGCGATGACGGCGGCGAGCACCACCACGGCGGACGGGCCGACCTTGGCGGCGACCTTGGCGCCGAGTTCGCGGAGGTCGTTCGGGTTCTCCATCGAGACTTGGGAGACGACGTACTTGAGGCCCGCACGGTCGGTGGCTTGGCCGGCGAGGCTTTCGGCCAGCACGGCGGCTTCCTTGTCGCGGAAGGACTTCAGCTTCTTCTCGAGCGTGTTGGCCTGTTCCATCAAGGCCTCGAAGCGCTTGGCGAGGTCGCCGATCGGCGTGTTGCTCGCAGCGGCCAAGGACTTGAGCAGCTCGGCTTCGGAGCGGGCGCGGTCGTAGGCGGCGAGGCCGGCGACGGCTTCGATGCGGCGGACGCCGGCGGCGATGGCGTTCTCGCCCGTGATGCGGAAGAGGCCGATCTCGCCGGTGTGGCGGACGTGCGTGCCGGCGCAGAGTTCCATGGACCAGCCGTCGAGGCCCGTGGCCTTGCCGCCCACCTGGACGACGCGGACGAACTCGCCGTACTTGTCGCCGAAGAACTGCATGATGTCAGGGCGGCCCTTGACGTGGCTGTACTTCACTTCGGTCCAGGACACCCCGTCGTTGGCGAGGATGCGCTCGTTGACGAGGCGTTCGATGTCGGCGACCTGGCTCGGCGTGAGGGCCTGGCCGTTGAAGTCGAAGGTCAGCTTGTCGGGCGCGACCGCGGAGCCCTTCTGCGAGGCCTCCTTGGAGACGACCTCATGCAGCGCCCAGTGCAGGATGTGCGTCACCGTGTGGTGGCGCTGGATGGCGTCGCGACGGGCCTGGTCGACCACGATCTCGATGGCCGCGCCGGCTTCGGGGGCGTCATCGCCCTCGAGGAAGTGGAGGGACGTCTGGCCGGACTTCTGCGTGTCGGTGACGCGCCACGAGCGGCCGCCCGCGGTGAGCACGGCGGTGTCGCCGACCTGGCCGCCCATCTCGGCGTAGCAAGGCGTCTGGTCGAGCACGACCACGGAGCGTTCCTTGACCTTGGCCACTTGGGCGACCTTGGCCTGCGCGGCGAAGGCGTCGTAGCCCACGAAGGTCGTCGGGTGTTCCGAGCCGATGTCGGACAAAGTGATGACTTCCTTCTTCTGGGCCGCGCGGGCGCGGGCGCGCTGCTCTTCCATCAGCTTCTCAAAGCCGGCCCCGTCGACGGTGAGGCCGCGTTCGCGGGCCATGAGCTGCGTGAGGTCGAGCGGGAAGCCCTGCTCGTCGTAGAGGCGGAAGGCGAGGGCGCCGGAGATGGCGCCGCCGGCCGGGAGTTTGGCGGCCGCGTCCTCGAAGAGCGCGATGCCCTTGTCGAGCGTGCGGTTGAAGGATTCCTCTTCGTTGCGGATGACCTCGGCGACGATGGCGCGGCGGGTGCGGATCTCGGGGAAGATGTCGCCCATGGTCTCGGCGAGGACGTCGACGAGCTTATGGAAGAAGCCGTTCTTGAGGCCCAGCGTGCGGCCGTAACGGACGGCGCGGCGCAGGATGCGGCGGAGGACGTAGTTGCGGTCCGTGTTGCCCGGCTGGATGCCGTCGGCGATGGCGAAGGACAGCGTGCGGATGTGGTCGGCGATGACGCGGAAGGCCACATCGATCTTCTCCTGCTCGTTGGCGCCGGACGAACCTGGGGCGGGCAGGGTGGAGGCGTACTTCTTGCCGGAGAGCTCCTCGAGGCGGCGGAACAGCGGGCTGAAGACGTCGCTCTCGTAGTTGGAGATGACGCCCGAGAAGTCCTTGAAGTTCTTCGTGCACTGCAT
>RFQN01000185.1 GCA_009924965.1 Verrucomicrobiota bacterium | reverse complement strand
CTGGGTACGCACGTCGACCCGGCAACGCGTCGCCAACGGCTCGCCCCGCAAGACCTGGGCGAAGCCGGCCCGCGTCCAGTTCTGACGATCCCCTGGGAAGGGCAGGCGGAACCAATCCACGCCCCGCACCCACGGTTGCCGACCGGCCCGCAAGGCCGCCAAGACCGCGGCGACTTCCTGATTCTCGGCCGGCATGAGCTGGGTGAACGCGGTACCTGTCGGCCATTCGCGGGTTTCGGCGCGCACGCCGAGGAAGGTCCCCGACCGGGCATAGCACGCCACATAGGCATACGTCGGCAAGGCCACGCGGAAGGGGCGCCGGTAGTCCGCGGCCTGCGCAATCCAACGAAGGGCCTCGCTAGCGACGACGAGGCGCGCGGGCTCCTTCGCGTTCGGCCGTTGCGTCGCATGCACCTGCAACGTGAACCCATCGACCGCTGCGAAGAGTTCCGCGCAACCCGGTGCCGACAGCCACGACGGCAGCGCCGTGATGGTCACCTTCAGCCCAGACTCGGCCTGCTTAAACTGCCGGAGTTGGTCGGCGTAGGCCGAGAGCAGACGGACCGGACAGTCGAAATCGACCTGCACCTGCGCGACGGGCAGCCCGGCGGACCGTGCGGACGCGAGCCCTTGGCGCAACAAGTCCATGCCATCCTGCAGGTTCAGGCCTTGCGGGCCGTTGAGCGCGGATCCGGTCCCGATACGCACCGCCAACGAAACCGTGCGGCCCGTAGCCGCCAGCTGGCTCCAAGGCGGATGTACCAGTCGCGGCGGATGCCCCAAGCCGCATTCCCCGACCAGCACCATAAGTTCCCCGACCTCCGTCGGTAGGTCGCCGGCCGTTAACGAGGCGATGGCCGCAGGATCCCAGCCCTGGCGCCAAACATAGGCCGCCTGGGACAACCCCTGAAAAGCCGGAGGCTCTTCCCGTCGGCACCCTGCGCAGACGCACAGGCAAGCCAACAGGAAGAGCCTCAGACGGCGCATCGGCCGGACTCAGCTAAACCACTTCGTGTCGATGCGGTCGACGGAGAAGAGCGCCAACAATGCCGCGTAGGTCGCAAAAGCCAGCACGAGTCCACTCATGAAGATCCAGAACAGGAGCTTATGGTCGTAGATGAGGTGCATGAACCAGAGGATGACCGCGAAGAACTTGATGGCGGACATCAACGACAGGAGCGTGAGGATGATCGGCATCGGCACGGGGACGAAGATCAGGACGATCTCGGCGCCGGTGATGGCGGCCAGCCAGAGGGCCAGCGTGATGAAGTGGTGGTAACGGCGGACTTCTTCGGCGAGGAAGTCAGGGTCGTGGGCGACGGCTTCGGACATGGCGTAAGTGGTGGTAAAGGATTACTTGGCGAGCGGCAGGCCGGAGCCCCAGAAGCCGTTCGGCCCGAGGTACTCGATGAGGTAAACGGCGGTGAAGATGACGATCCAGACGATGTCGACGAAGTGCCAGTAGAGGCCTGCGATTTCCACGTCCAGACCCGCCATATGGCCGGTGAGCTTGCCGGTGAAGCTGTAGAAGTAGAGCAGGATGAGCCAGAGCACGCCGATGGCGACGTGGGTGCCGTGCGTACCGGTGAGGACGTAGAACGTCGAACCGAAGACGCTGTTCTGGATGGTCAGACCCTGGTGATAGAAGTGGGTGAACTCGTAGACCTGACAGCCCAAGAAGATCAGGCCGAAGAAGATCACGCCCAGAACGTTGCGGCGGAAGGACTTCACCTGGCCCTTGTGCATCGCGGACACCGCGAGCGCCATCAGGAACGAGGACATCAGCAGGATGAACGTCGAGAAGGACGTCAGCTCGATGTTGAAGAGGTTCTGGACGAACTTCTGGTGGCCTTCGGCATCGGTGAAGCCCGTCGGGTAGAGCTTGCGGTAGAGCAGGTGGGTCGAGATCAGCGTCCCGAAGAACATGCAGTCCGAAGCGAGGAACAACCACATGATGAGCTTCTTGTGGTCGATCCCCGTGGAGGTGGGAGCGTGCGCGTGGGTCGCGTCGGCGGCTTGAGACATGGTGCTAAAGGTTGGAAGTGGCGGAGGAAGGAATCAGTGGGCCGAGGTGGCGGCGTTGGCCGGAGCGGCGGCGCCCTGCGGGTCGGACGGGGTCTTGAGCATGTAGCCACCCGGACCTTCGAGGGCCCAGAGCCAGATGCCGAGGAACATCACGCCGACGCCGGAGATGACGATCCAACCGGCATGCGGGACGCCCATGGACATGAGCGGCATGCCGAAGCCGATGATGAGGAAGCCGAAACCCGCGAGGAGCGGGAACCAGGATTGGCTCGGCATGTGGACGCCGGCTTCGCCGCCATCGTTCTCGTAGGCGAGCTTGTAGGCACCATGCTTGTGCTCGAAGAACACGTCGCGGGCGGCGATGATCGGGCTGCGGGCGAAGTTGTACTCCGGCACCGGGGACGGCAGGGACCACTCGAGCGTGCGGCCGTTCCAAGGATCGTTGGAGCACTTGTTGCCCTTGAAGGCGGTGTAGACGAGGTTGGCGAAGGCGAGGAAGACGCCGAAGCCGAGGATGAAGGCGCCGATGGTGGCGACGTAGTTCCAGGTCTCCCAGCCGTTGCCGGCGTGGTAGGTGTGCGTGCGGCGCGGCTGACCGGCGAGGCCGAGGTAGTGCATCGGGCCGAAGGCGAGGTTGAAGCCGAGGATCACCATGCCGGAGGCGAGGTAGGCGACGCCAGCGTTCGGCATGCGGCCGAAGATCTTCGGGAACCAGAAGTAGAGGCCGGCCATCAGGCCGAGGAGCACGCCGCCAAGGAGCACGTAGTGGAAGTGCGCGATGACGAAGTAGCTATCCTGCTGCTGGGCATCGGCCGGGGCGGACGAGTGCATGACGCCGGAGAAGCCGCCGCACATGAACATCCAGATGAAGCCCAGCGCGAGGACCATCGGCGGGGTGAAGCGGATGCGGCCGCCCCAGATGGTGCCCAGCCAGTTGAAGATCTTCACGCCCGTCGGCACGGCGATGGCCATGGTGAGGAGCGAGAAAGCGGCGGTCGGGACCGGGCCGAGGCCGGTGGTGAACATGTGGTGGCTCCAGACGGCGAAGCCCAGGAAGCCGATGACGGCGCCGGAGAAGACGATGATCGGGTAGCCGAAGAGGGACTTGCCGGTGAAGGTCGGCAGGATCTCGGAGACGATGCCCATCGCCGGGAGGACGAGGATGTACACTTCGGGGTGGCCGAAGATCCAGAAGAGGTGCTGCCACAGCACGGGCTGGCCGCCGGCGGAGGGGTTGAAGAAGTTCGCGCCGAACTGGCGGTCGAACATCAGCTCGATGAGGGCGACGGTGATGGCCGGGAAGGCGAGGATGATGAGGATCGAGGTGACGAGCGTCATCCAGGTGAAGACCGGCAGGCGCATCATGGTCATGCCCTTGGCGCGCATGTTCACGATGGTGCAGATGAAGTTGAAGGAAGCCGCCAGGGAGGCGACGCCGAGGATCTGGATGCCGATGATCCAGAAGTCGGTGCCGACGCCGGTGAAGCGCGGGGCCTGCAGGGCGTCGTTGGCCTGGCCGAAGGTGCCGGAGAGCGGCGCGTAGCTGAACCAACCATTGGCCGGGGCGAAGTCGGTGTAGACGAGGGCCTTGTGCCAGGCGAAGTTATCGAACCAACCGGCGAGGTGCGCGAACTCGAAGAACCAG
>RFQN01000184.1 GCA_009924965.1 Verrucomicrobiota bacterium | reverse complement strand
CTAGGACAGCACGTGGTGCTGTCCCTACCTTTAAATCACCAACCAAATCGCGGCGAAGGCGGTGAGGAGGGCGAGGGTGTTCTCGAAGGCGTCCTGCGGGATGCGCTTGAGGATCTGCCAGCCGAGGAAGAGGCCGAGGAAGACTCCCGGCAGGAGCACGAGGTTCGTCAGCAGCGAGGGGCCGGTGATGATGCCGACGGAGTTGCTGAAGGGTAGCTTGAACAGGTTGATGAAAAGGAAGAATCGGCAGAAGACGCCGAGGTGCTCGCGCTTCTCGAGGCGCTGCGAGAGCAGGAAGACGGTCATGACCGGCCCGGCGGCGTTGGCGATCATCGTGACGGCGCCCGCGAGGAAGCCCATGCCTTGGGCAAAAGCGCGATGCTCCGTGAGCGCGAGGAACTGCGCGCGACGCCGACGCAGGACGAGGTTGAAGGCGAGGAGGCCGAGGATGATCCAGCCGATGACGACCCGCGCCACGGCGCTGTCGATGCGGTCCAGGAGCAGCCAGCCGACCACGACGCCCGCGATGGCGGGCGGCATCATGGGCAAGATCTGGCGCCAGCTGCCGCCTTGGCGGTTCATGAGGTAGCCGAGGAGGTCGGCGACGATGAGCATCGGCAGCACCAGCCCGACCGACGGCTTGGCGCCGAAGATCTGCGCCATGAGGACGACATTCAGGGTCGCGGTGCCGGCGAGGCCTGACTTCGACAGCCCGATGCACATCGCCCCGCAGAGGGCGAGGAGCAGGATCCAGCCGTTGGCGGGCAGGAGGGTGTGGGCGTGGAGCCAGTCGAGCATCCGGGCTACTTACCAGCGCCGGCGTCGAAGACCAAGACTTCAAATGGCTCGAGCGTGACGGTCACCTTCAACCCGGCCACGAGGCGTAGGGTGCGCAGGCGTTGGTCGGCGTAGGGCGAGCGGAGGTCGAAGGCCGGGGCGGCGGTCCGGGTCTGGTTCGGCAGCTCGAAGACGACGTCCGCATCCAGTTCGATGGTCCGCGGCTGGTCGTCGGGGTTGCGCAGCATCAGCGTTGCGGCGCGGGGGTTCCAGGCGGCGTAGCCGTAAGGCTCGAGCTTGAGCGGGTCTCCGCCGACCCAATGCGCGTCGCGCAGGACGTCCGCATGGGCGTGGGCCCACTTGGCCGAGGCGGCGACGTGGTCCCAGGCCGCCGGGGTCATCATCGAGGGGGTGAGGTAGAGTTCCTGCAGCGAGGCGCCATTGGCGAAATACGAACGCACCTCGTTCTTCAGGTCGTTGCCGGCCTTGCCGACCTTGTCGCCTTGGAACGCCCGGCCGTGCACGATGCCATGGTGCATGACGGAGTTGAGCGGGTAGAGCGGCGAGGCTTGGACGAAGAGCCGGTGGCAGTAGCCGTCGCGGAAGGTCAGCCACTTCTCGCGGTCGTCGCCCTTGCCGGCCCAACCGACGTCGGAGCTGTTCATGCGCCACGTGGTGTCGACGTGGTTGAGCCAGAACGGCGACGGCCAGGTGCCGACGGTGACGTTGATGAAGACCTCGGGGTTCTCGGCGCGCAGGCGCTGGGCGACGTCGAGCAGCGCCATGAAGTGCGGGCTGACACCATCGCCGGCGCGGTCCCACTTGAAGGAGTTCACGCCGCCTTCGCGCATGAGCTGGAGGCAGCGGTCCGTGAACCATTGGCGGTACTTGGGGTAGGAGAGGTCGAGCTTGGCGCCTTCGGGGATGAGCCCGAGCTTCTGCGCGTGGGCGGTGCGTTCCTTGTCGCCGCCGTAGCCGCCGAGCGGCGAGATCCAGATGCCAAGGTGCGCGCCGAGCGGCTCCATCTTGGCCTTCGTGCCGGCGAAGCCTTGCGGGAAGCGCTTGGTGTTCTCGATCCACAGGCCCTTGCCTGGGTTGTCCCAGCCGTCGTCGACGAGGTAGGAGCGCACCGGCACGCCCCGCTTCTTCACGAGCTCGGTGTCGAAGGCGCGGACGACTTCGAGCATCTTGGGCTCGTCGACGCCGAAGCCGAGGTCGTACCAGCAGTTGTAATGCAGGAATGGCTGCGACTGGCGCGCGCGTTCGCGTTCGATGTAGCGGAGGAAGGAACGGCGGAGCTGGCCGGCGGGGACGACGCCTACGACGGATCCGAAGGCGTAGGACTGCGTAGGCCCGAGTTCGAGGGCGCACGCGAAGGCGATGCGGGCGCCGGTCGGGCCGGTGAGGTTGGTCGCGCCAGGCATTTCCACGCCGGCGAAGAAGCCAGAACCTGCGACTGGGCAGCCCGGGGCTGTCCCGATGGTCGCGAGGGCCGGCAGGCGGAGGTCGGCGAACTCGACGCCGTGCAGGGCGAAGGCTTGCTGCGGCGAGGCGAGGGAGACCGTCTGGCGGATGTAGTGGGCGCCATCGCGGAGTTCGGCGCGCCAGCGCACGCGGACGCCCTGCGGGGAGGTCAGGTCGGCTTCAAGGGCCTGGCCGCCGGCCATCGCGACAGGCTTAGGCGGAGCGGTCAGCGTGAAGCGCGAGGCGGCCAGGTCGCCCCCGGGGAAGGGCGTGAGCCGCGGGGTCTTCATCTGCTCGCCCTTCGCGGTGGTGAGGTTGAACGTGCCGCGCTTATCGCGGACCCCGACGAGAAGGAAACGCACGCCGTCTTCCCAGACGAGGGCCACCGCCGGGCTCCAGGACATCGCGCTGTCGGTGCCCTTGTCGATGCGTGCTGAGAAGGCCTTGGTGCCGGCTTTCCAACCATACTCCTGGGTCGCGGCGCGGTTCGCCGGGGCCTTGAAGGCGTAGCTATCGCGGTCGCCGGCTGGCTGCAGGGCGAAGACGCGGGATTCACCGACGTCGCCGGCCTCGCCGCCGCTGTCCTTGGCGAGGGCCTTGAGGTTCATCTTGCCGATGCGGATGAGCTTGGGCTCGCCGGGGAAGTCCGCGCGCGGGAATTCGCCGAGCGTGGCCCAGCCCTTGGCGTCTTGGCCAACGCGGACGACGATCTTGTCCTCGTTGAGCGTGATCTCCACCGGGAAGGTGCCGTCACCCTCGGCGGTCTTCTGCGTCGTGAGCCGGAAGACCTCCGCGCCGCTCTGGTCATAGGTTTGGCCGGTCAGGCCGTTGCGCAACGAGGCTGGTCGGAGCTGTCCGCCGTGGAAGGACCACGCCGCGCCGAGCGCGCTGTTTTGCAGGCCGATCGTCTCGGCGGCTGGCTGCCAGGCCGCGGCCTTGCCGGGCGGTGGGCCGGCGAAGTCGATGTCCGGGTTGGTCGGGAGCGCGCTTGCCAGTGTGGAGGCTAGGCAGAGCAGGGCGGTGGGCAGGAGGCGCATGGAAAAGGAAAACGTTTAGCCTTCTTCGCCGGTGCGGGTGGTCTCTTCGGCTTTCCAGAAACGGTAGCGCACCTCATAGCCTTCGGGGATGTAGACGACGATCGGCAGGCGGCTGTTGTAGCGGACCGGCCCGTAGGGCATGAGCGTGACGAACTGCTGCACCTTCGGCTTGTTCGGGTCGACCCCGATGAGCGTCGAGATCATGCCTGGCTTGATGTCGGCACGGTAGAACGTGTAGCCCCAGCCCTCGACCGGGCGTTCCTCGAGTTTGCCCATCAGCGCGACCCGGTTGACCCCGTCGGTCTCCACCGTCTTGCCCACGATCAATTCCACCTTCCAGGAATATTCATCCTTCTGCGCGTCGAGGTGGATGACGATTCGCTTCATCCCTTTCTCCGCCGCCGGGTAGGCCTTCTG
>RFQN01000183.1 GCA_009924965.1 Verrucomicrobiota bacterium | reverse complement strand
GCTTCGGAAGGCGCGACGCGCACGCCGAGTTCGGCGGCGTCGAAAAGTTTGATGGGCGGAGGGGCATCGGCGGCGCAGAGCGTTGCGCCGAGCAACAGGAGGCCGGGGCTGAGCAGGGAAGTCATGGGGTGGCTTCAGTTCACTGGATTTCCCAGCCAGAGCGATACTGAAGCGACAGCATCGCTTGAGCGGTCGCATGGTTGGGGATGCGCATGGCCGGGGCATCCCAGACCAGTTTCTCGCCTGGGCAACGGGCCGCGATGGTCCCGAGCAGCACGGCCTCGGTCAGAGGGCCGGCATAGGCGAAATTCGCGGTCGTCTCGGGGCCGCCCAAGGCGGCGTCGACCCAGTCGTGGTAGTGGTTGCGGCTGTCCACGTAGGTGATCGGGGCGACCTTGCGGTCGTCCTTCTCGCCGTCGGTCAGGCGGCGGGCGCGGCGGGCCTGTTCGCCCGGGGACAGGTTAACGCCAAAGGTCTCCTCGGGGTAGAGCGATGGCGGCGCAACGTGCGGTAGCACCATCGTGCCCTTTTCTCCGATGAAGAGTGAGCCGTTCGTCGGCAATTTGCGTCCCAAGGGCATGCGCGCGAGCGCGAGGTCGGGTTGCCGTCCACCGTCGTACCAGGTGACGGGGATGGTCGGCTGTGCCGTCTGGGCCGTACCCGGGAAAGTGAACGTCACCGTCTCGGCCTTGGCCCAGGTCTGCGCGTTCACGCCGACGCACTCCGCCTGCACGCTCAAGGGAGCCGTCAGCTGGAGCGCGTTGAAAACCGGGTCGAGCAGGTGGCAGCCGAAGTCCCCGAGCGTGCCGTTGCCGAAGTCGATCCAATCGCGCCAGTTGAAGGGATGATAGACTTCCGGTGCATAAGGACGCGCGGGCGCGCCGCCGAGCCAAAGGTCCCAGGAGAGCCCGGCGGGCACGGGGCCGGTGGGCGGCAGCGTCGTCCGCTTCGTATAGCCGTTGCCTTCGTTGCTCAGCCAGGAGTGGACGCCGAGCACCTTGCCGATGGCGCCGTCGCGGATGAGCTTCACCGCGGTGCGGTAGGCCATGTGCGAATGGATCTGGTTGCCCATCTGGGTGCGGACGCCCGTGCGCTCGGAGGTGAGCCGCAGGAGGCGCGCTTCGGCGACGGAATGCGCGAGCGGCTTTTGGAGGTAGACATGCTTACCGAGCCGCATGGCGCGCAGGGCGGGAAGCGCGTGCATGTGGTCGGGCGTCGAGACGACGGCGGCGTCGAAGCCGTCGCCCAGCTGTGCGTACATCTCGCGGAAGTCGGCGAACGTCGGCGTTCCCGGAAAGCGCTGCAAGGCACGCGCGGTGCGGTGCGCGTCGACCTCGCAGAAACCGACGAACTTCAAGCGCGGGTGCGAACCGATCTCCTGGATGTCGTCGAGGCCCTTGCCGTCGCAGCCGACGCTGACGACCTGTAGTTTCGAGTTGAGGTTGCGGGCGCGCACGACCGCGGGGAACGCGAGCGAGGCCAGCGCCATCTGGCCGAGGAAGCGGCGACGGGTTTGCATGGTGGGGTGATAGGGGGACAGTGTCCGCCCGGTGGGGTTCCCGCAAACAAAACGGGCGGCCCACTGGGCCGCCCGTTTCCAAGGAAACAAGGCCGCTTAGGCGATGGCCTTGAGGTAGAGCTCGTTGGCCTTCTTCCAGTCGACGACCTTCCAGTAGGCGTCCACGTAGTCGGGGCGACGGTTCTGGTACTTCAGGTAGTAAGCGTGTTCCCAGACATCGAGGCCGAGGATCGGGGCGCCGTTGACGTCGGCGAGGCCCTTCATGAGCGGGCTGTCCTGGTTGGGCGTGGAGGTCACGGCGAGGGACTTGTCGGCCTTGACGACGAGCCAGGCCCAGCCGGAGCCGAAGCGGCTGGTCGCGGCGACCTTGAACTTGGCCTTGAGGCCGTTCTCGCCTTCGAGGCCACCGAAGGCCTTGGCGATGGCTTCACCGAGCGCGCCGACCGGCTCGCCGCCACCGTTAGGCGAAAGGCTGTTCCAGAAGAACGTGTGGTTGGCGTGGCCACCGGCGTTGTTGCGGACCGCGGTGCGGATGGACTCAGGGACCTTGGACAGATCGGCGATGAGCGCGTCGACGTCGGACCCGGCGTTGAAGGCGGGTTCCTTGGCGAGGGCGGCGTTGAGGTTGGTCACGTAAGCGTTGTGGTGCTTGCCGTGGTGGATTTCCATCGTCGCCTGGTCGATGTGCGGCTCGAGGGCGTTGTGGGCGTAGGGGAGGGGAGCGAGCGTGTAGGACATAGAAGGACGGGTGTTGGGTGGAGGGTTGCTGGGAGAGGTTTGGGCGGAAAGCGGAGCGGCGGCGAACGCGGCGGCAGCCAAGGAGGTCTGCTTGAGGAAGTCGCGGCGGTCCATGGGGTCAACGATGACGAAACCCGGACGGGGTCAAGCCGGGTCGGTGGTTTCCCGGCCGCGCTTCATGTTGAAGTACGCTTGGAGGATTTCTTTGCACGGGGCCTCGAGGACGCCGCCGACGGCGTTTACGCGGTGGTTCAGTTTGGGCAGGGCGTGCAAGGACGTCGCGCCGCCCATGCACCCCATCTTGGGGTCGCCCCAAGCGTAGACCACGCGGCCGAGCCGACTCATGATGGTGGCGCCGGAGCACATCGGGCAGGGCTCCTTGGTCACGTAGAGCGTGCAATCGTTGAGGCGCCAGTCGCCGATCTTGTGGGCGGCTTGGGTGATGGCCAGCATCTCGGCGTGGGCGGTCGGGTCGTTGGAGCGTTCGACCTCGTTATGGGCGGCGGCGATGATTTCGCCCCCGCGCTCGATGACCGCGCCGATCGGCACTTCGTCGATCCGCCAGGCGTCGACGGCTAGATTGAACGCTAAAGCCATGTAAAAGGCATCGTCGCGGACCAATTGGGACGGACGGAGCTTCTCGAAGGGGCAGGTGAGGCCCGGACGGGGCGTATGGCTTTCGCCTTCCATGCCTGCAGAATCACCTTCTCGGCTCCGGTGGCAAGCGGGGAGGCGGCCTCACTACAGTGATTGACTCCGCGCCATCCTGCGCATGGATAGGGGTCTACCAAGGCATGGCTGAAGAACCCGTTATCGAACTCGAAGGCAAAATCCTACAAGTGCTCCCTGGCACCATGTTCCGGATTGAGCTCCCCAACAAGCACGTCGTGCTGGGCCGTATCTCCGGGCGCCTCCGCAAGAACTTCATCCGCATCAACCCGGGCGACCGCGTGAAGGTCGAAATGAGCCCGGCCGACCTTACCCAGGCCCGCATCATCTTCCGCCTCCGCGATACGGCACCGCGTCCCCCGGGCCCCCCGCCCAAGCGCCGTTATTAAGTTTTAAGAGATCAGCCCGGTACTCCCGGGTTTTTTCTTGCAGACACCTTCGAGTTAATCCATTAATCATTACTCAACTACTAATCATTAACCCCATGGCTATCTACAACAGCGTCATCGACACCATCGGTCGCACTCCTCTGGTGCGTCTGAACAAAGTCACCGCCGGTCTCAACACCGAGATCCTGGTGAAGCTCGAATACTTCAACCCGCTCTCGAGCGTGAAGGACCGTATCGGTCGCGCCATGGTGGACGCCGCTGAACGCGATGGCCGCCTCAAGCCGGGTGGTACGATCGTCGAACCGACTTCCGGCAACACGGGCATCGCCCTCGCTTTCGTCGCCGCCGCCCGCGGTTACCGCTGCATCCTCACGATGCCTGA
>RFQN01000182.1 GCA_009924965.1 Verrucomicrobiota bacterium | reverse complement strand
CGCCCGGGCGGACCACGTCGAGGTTCGGGATGCAGCGTAGGGCGCTGACCGTTTCCACCGGCTGGTGGGTCGGGCCGTCTTCGCCGACGCCGACGGAGTCGTGCGTGAAGATGTAGAACGCCTGGAGCTTGGCGAGGGCCGCCACGCGGATGGACGGACGGAGGTAATCGGAGAACGTCAGGAACGTCGCGCCCGAACCCTTGAAGACGCCGTGGTAGGCGATGCCGTTGAGGATCGCGCCCATGACGTGCTCGCGGATGCCGAAGTAGAGGTTGCGGCCACCGGGCGTCGCGACGTCGAAGTCGCCGACGTCCTTGATGTAGTTCTTGGTCGAGCCGTGGAGGTCAGCCGAGCCCGAGAGCACGAGCGGCGAAGCCTTAGCGACGGCGTTGATGCAGGCCTCGCCCGAGACGCGGGTCGCGAGGGCGTTCTTGCCGAACTCAGGGATGGCGGCGAGGAGGGACTGCACGTCGCCGTGGTCGCCCTTTTGGGCCTTGGCGAGGAGGGAAGCCTTCTCGGGGTTGGCCTTGGACCAAGCGGCGAAGGTCTGCTGCCAAGCGGCGTGCGCGGCGGCCTGCTGGGCCTTGCGGGCGTTGAAGTAAGCGCGGGTCTCGGGGGAGACGAAGAACTTCTCGTCCGGGAGGCCGAGGGCCTTGCGGGAGGCGTCGACGAACTTCACGCCGGCTTCGCCGTGGCCCTTGGAGGTGCCTTGGACTTCGGCGATGCCCTTGCCGATGACGGTCTTGCAGATGATCAGCTTCGGCTTGCCGTTCTTGCTGGCGCGGGCCTTGTCGAGGGCTTCGGCGATCGGGGCGAGCTGGTTGCCTTCCTTGACGGTGAAGACTTCCCAGTTGGCGGCTTCGTAGCGCTTGGCGGTGTCCTCGTTCTGCGTCTTCGAGGCCATGGCGTCGAGGGTGACGTCATTGGAGTCGTAGAGCATGATGAGGTTATCGAGGCCGAAGCGGCCGGCGAAGGAGGCCGCTTCCTGCGAGATGCCTTCCTGGAGGCAACCATCGCCGGCGAGGCCGACCACGATGTGGTCGAAGATCTTGTGCTCGGCGGTGTTGAAGTGCGCGGCGGCCATCTTGGCGGCCACGGCCATGCCGACGATGTTGCCGGTGCCTTGGCCGAGCGGGCCAGTGGTGGCTTCGACGCCGACGGTCTCGCCGAACTCGGGGTGACCCGGGGTCTTGGAGTGGAGCTTACGGAAGTTCTTCACTTCCTGGAGCGGCAGGTCGAAGCCAGCGAGGTGCAGCCAGCTGTAGATGAACATCGAACCGTGGCCGGCGGAGAGCACGAAGCGGTCGCGGTTGAGCCACTGCGGAGCGGCGGGGTCGTGGCGGAGGAAGTTGCCGTAGAGGACGGCGCCGATTTCGGCGGCACCCAGCGGGAGGCCGAGGTGGCCCGAGTGGCAAGCGGCCACGGCATCCATGGCAAGGCCACGGGCTTCGGTGGCGGCGCGGGAAAGGTCGTTGGTATTATTGAGCGACATGGTCCGTATCCGTAAGGCAGAATAGGCCTCTGTTTCCAGCCTTGAATGCGGGGGGCCGTCCGTGCCAGATAGAGCTATGTCCGACAAAGAACTCGAAGAAGGCCTCGCCCTCCGCTTGGACTTCAAAAAGCTCCGTAAAATCGCTTCCGGGGCGGCGGACGTCATCCCTGCCGTGGCGCAGGACGCCCAGACCGGCGAAGTCCTCATCTTGGGCTACGTCAACGAGCTAGCCCTCCAGACGGCCCTGAAGGAAAAGAAGGCCACTTTCTGGAGTACTTCCCGCAACGAACTCTGGATCAAAGGCCTGACTTCGGGGGACTTCCTGGAACTCCTCGAGGTCCGGGTGAACTGCGAGCAGAACTCGATTCTCTACAAGGTGCGTCCGGCTGGCCAAGGCGCCTGCCACACCAAGGAAAACGGTAAGGCCCGTTCGGGGTGCTACTACCGTCGCCTCAAGGCAGACGGTACCCTCGAGAAGGCCTGAGCTTAGCGCGGTTGCGCGGCGAGCCGCAGGTAGAGCGCCTCGACCTCGAAGCGCACCACCACGAGCCTGTGCGTCTTGGCGACGTGCTCGGCTTGCGGGCCGACCTGGAACGTCAACACGTTGTTGGGCGCCGGGGCGGCGATGCGTTTCACGGCCGCCACGGCCGAATCGGCATCGGGGAACTCGAGGCAAAGCCCGACCACGGCACGGGCAGGCGTCGATTCTTCGCCGACGGTAATCGTCAAGGCTTGGGCTTGGCTGAGCGTCTCGCTCATGGCGACCCCGAGCCAGCGACGTAAGCGCGGGTCGGCTGCGATCACCGCAGGGCTTTCGCTGCGGAGCAACAGATAACCATGCGGGAGCGCGGAGAGCTGTTGTAGTGAAAGGGTCGGGACGGTTTGGACGACCGTTTCAGCCGGTGTAGCCGGGCCCTCGAGCCAAGTCCAAGCGGGGGTCTTGAAGCCGATGCCGAGGCGGATTTCACGCGACGTGGATGGTGCTTTCGCCCGTTGTTTCGCGGTGGCGCGTTGGGCGGCCGGAGCCAGTTGCGTCAGCACGGATAGCACCGGTTCGGCGGTGTCGAGGCCGGCCGCAGCACGGGCGTCGACGAAGCCATAGAGCTCGTGCGTTTGGGCGAAACGCAGCGGGCGCGGGGCGGGCGTCAGCGCCCACCAGAGCAGCACCGCGAGCAGCGAGAAGCCAAGCGAGACGAGCAGGGCGCGGCGCATGCCGGCTTACTTGCCCTGCTTGGACTTCTTGGCCGCCTCGATGAGGGCGGTCGCCGCGTCCTTGGCCGGGTAGTTCAGCTGCGCCGAGATCGTGGAGCCGGCGCCCGTGATCTGGATCTTGTGGATCAGGTCTTGGATCTTTTCCATCGCCGCGATTTCTTCGGGCTTCTTGCCGGCGGCGGCGACGGTGAGGGCGCCATCGATCATCGTCGGCAGGGCCTTGACCTGCAGCAACGTCAGGGCCGCCTTGTCGGGGTCGGTGAACGTCGCAGTGATGCGGACTTGGAGGTCGGGGGAGCTTTCGCCGACGGCCAAGGTGACATTTTGGATGCCGGATTCCTCGACCTCGGCGCGATCGGCGGGCTTCGCGCCCTTCAGAACGTCGACGTAAGCGAAGAGCCACTGGTTGTTCAGCATGTCCTTCGTCGAGAGGCTGGCGGGGGCTTTCCAGGAAGGAGCCTTGCCGTTGAGGGCGGCGAGGGTGGCGTCGGCCTTGTCCTTGGAGGCTAAGATCAGAATATCCGAGGAGTAGGCGATGATGACCCCGGGCTTCTTGTCGGTTTGGTCGGGGGCTTCACCGGTGAGCGCCTGGAAGAACTTGGCGGCATCCCAGGCCAGGTACTTGCCGGCAGTCGTCGCGGGTACTTTGTTGGAGCGGGCAAAGGCCTCGATACGGGCAGGCGTGAAGCGTCCGCGGACGAGGAGGACCACATCGGGTTCGCCCTCGGGGTCGGTCGCGGCGACGGGGAAGATACCGATGTGGAGGTCCTTGAGGTCTTCGTCGAGGCGGATACCGAGCTTTTCCTCGAGCTGGCGGACCACCTTGTTTTGGGCGACGTCGGTCTTGAAGGCGGCGTCGAGGGCTTGGCCGAAGACCGTGCGGTCGACGACCTCGTTGGAGACGTAGATCAGGCCGACGGACTCCGCGGGGATGCCGCGGGGATCCAGGGCTGCCTGGGCGGAAGACAGGCAGAGGCAGGTGAGCAGTGCGCAGCAAAACGCT
>RFQN01000181.1 GCA_009924965.1 Verrucomicrobiota bacterium | reverse complement strand
TCGGTCGGAGACGCGAACTGGCCGAAACGCCCGGCGCTCAGCGCCATCTGGGTTTCGTGGCAACGAATCGCCGCGAGCTTGCGCAAGCGTTCCGCTTCCGACAGGTTGAGCTGATCGGAAGCCAGGTGGCGGCGGAGGATCTTCTGCGACCAAGGGCGGTGAATCAGGTACGAGTAGGTCAAGCAGTGCAGCTGCGTGGCGCGAATGGCGTCGAGGCCGTATTCGTGCGTGGCGACGTGGTCCGGATGTCGGTCGATCTCGGACGGCAAGATTACCACGGTCGGCTGCCAGGTGCGCAAGAGGGCCTCGCAGGCCGGGCGCGGACCTGGTAGGCCGGCTTCCCAGAGGGCGAGGATGCCGGCGTCTGGCAGGCCGAGGGATTCGGAAGTGGCTTTGCCGTTGCTCAGTAGGTCGAGGGCGCGTTGGCCTTCGAGCCGCCGGCGGGCGCCCCAGCGGGCGCGTTCAGGGGCCCCGATGAACCAGCGTTTCTCGACGTAGCGCTGGGGCCAGGGGTTGTTGTCTCCATCGGTGATGAAGAGCACTTTGACTTCGGCGCCTGCGGCGACGGCTTTTTGAATTAGGCCTCCGCTGCCGAGGGATTCATCGTCGGGATGCGGGGCCAAGATGGCGACCCGGGCCCCGGAGCAAAGGGCATCGTTAAGACAAACCGGAACGGCCTTCGTGGGCTCCATACCCGCTTAATGATGGGTTCCGCTCCTCGCATCAAGAGTCAAGCGGGGGATAAAGGGGGAGGGCCGAACGTTTCCGTTCGGCCCTCCGTCTTTGAGTCATCCACTGTAAGCCGGATTCTGTCCCGGGTGGCTCTCGCCAGCCCTTGCGCATTCATTTCTCTGACCTTGCGGACCCGCCTTGCGGCGGTGCGACAACCCGGAACCTTGGTGGGCGGCCTCGGGCGGTCCCTGTTTGTCTTGCACCGGATTGGGTTTACCATGCCTCCTCGGTCGCCCTTGGAGCGGTGGGCTCTTACCCCACCTTTTCACCCTTACCGTTTCCCTTGCGGGGACGGCGGTTTGTTTTCTGTGGCACTGTCCGTCACGGTTTGACCCGTGCCCCGACTTGCGGCGGGAATCCTGCCCTATGGTGTCCGGACTTTCCTCGCGTCTTACGACGTGCGAATGCGGATGGATGACTGTCTTGGAATCCTGCGGAAGTCGGGCGGGGAAGGGAAGGCCAAAGGCGGCTCCGGTGGGTCGGAAACGGCAGGGATTCGTTGATTTTAGGACTCGCCCGAGGAAATCGGCCTTACATCCTGCGTTTACCCCCATCTATGAGCCTCCGTACCCGTCTCGCTGGCCTTTGTGCCGTCCTGCTTTCCTTTGTTTCCCTGTCGGCCGCTGAGGAGCCGATCAAGGTCGCCTGCATTGGCGACAGCATCACGCAGGGCGTGGGCGCCGAGCGTGGGAAGAGCTACCCTGACCAGCTGCAGGCTCTCCTCGGCGAGAAGTACAAGGTCGGCAACTTCGGCGTCAGCGCTCGCACCCTCCTGCAGAAGGGCGACTTCCCTTACCGCAAGGAGAAGAAGTATCAGGAGGCCCTGAAGTTCCAGCCCAACATCGTCATCATCATGCTCGGCACCAACGACACCAAGCCGCAGAACTGGAAATACGAAGCCGAGTTCGTCGGCGATTACCGCGACCTCATCAAGTCGTTCCAGGAGCTCCCTTCGAAGCCCAAGGTTTACGTCTGCCGTCCCTGTCCGGTCCCGGGCAAGGGCAACTTCGGCATCAACGAAGAGAATGTCCTGAAGGAAATCGAACGCCTCGGGCCGCTCATCAAGGAACTCGATTGCGGCATGATCGACATGCATGCGGCGCTGCTCGAGAAGGCCGCGCTGCTGCCCGATCGCGTGCACCCGAACACCGCGGGTGCGGCCGAGATGGCCAAGGCCGCCGCCAAGGCGATCGCCACTAAGTAAGCCTTAGGCCTGCTTCGGGCTGACCTTCGCGAGGACCTCGCGGGCCGCGGCGCTGAGGGCCCGCCAGCGTTCCCAGGGGTGCGCAGGGCCATGGGCGATGAGCCGCAGGGTGCTGCGCCATTCGAGGATGGCGCGCTCGAGGTCGCCCGTGCCGGGACCGCGGCCTTCGGCGTCGGGCGGCGGGAGCTTGCCGTGCAGCACGAAGCCGCGCAGGACCTCCGCACAGCCTTCGCCGAAGCTCTCGGGCAAGCCATCGCGCAGGTAGCCCTCCGCCGTGAGCGACTTGTAGGTCAACCGACAGCAGGCGCCTAGGCGGCTGCTGCTGCGTCCGCCGGCGGCGACGCGTTCGCCGGCGCGAAGTTCCGCCAGGTCCCACGCGAGGTCGTGCACGTCGTAGCCTTCATCCTCGAGGGCGGCGGCAACGGCGAGGCCTTCGCCGTGCTGGAAGAGGGCGGCGATTTCGCCGCGGCGGGTCGGCCGGGCTTGTGCATCGATGAGGCCGAGCTTGAGCCAGAGCCGTCCGGCGCGGGCGGCGGAGATGTGGCCGCCGCCAAGGACCGTGCCGAGGTGGATGTCCTCCTTCTGCACCTTGCGCCGGAGCGGGTTGATCAACGGTTGTTCGTCGGCGTCCGGGATGACCCGGACATTGGCTCGAGAGTAGTCGAGCCGGACCTGGACGGCGTCGCGGAGCACGTAAAGTTCTCCGAACGCTTGGCCGCCCTGCGTGAGCTTGGGCAACAGCGGCAGGATTTCCTTTTCGAGCGTCTCCAGCTTCCATTGGCGTCGCGGGCCGCGCGGGCCTTCATGCTTCAGCAAGGCCTTGCGGAGCCAGTCCGCAGGTTCGAGACGGTCGGTTTCGCCCGTCTTCGGGAAATGCGCCAGTGGGACGGCGCGGCCGTGCCGCACGGAGCCATCGGCCATCGGCAGGCGACAGGGCGTGCCGACCGTGACGCCGCGGAGCGAGTCGGGCTTGGTCAGCGCCGGATGCCACTCGCCTTTGACGAGGATGAGGGCCTCGGTGAGCGGGACGACCTTGGAAGGGCGCAGGCGTTGCCAGATGCCGTTGCGTCCGCACATCTCTTCGATCTCGCGGATGACGACGGGCAGGGCAGGGGTCGTCTCGATTTCAGGCAGCGTGAGTTGGTCTAGGGCCAGCTGCACCGGTTCGCGGGTGAACAGCGAAGCCGCCAGCCGACGGGCGGCGGCTTGCGGGTCCTTCGCCCGGTGCATCAGCGCCAAGAACGCCGGCCAGTCGAGGGCCTCGCCGCGCTTGAGCTGCAAAGGCTTGGCCTCGCCGAGGCGCGGTGAGTCGCCGGACCAAAGCGCGAAGCCCTTTTCGTCGAGCCCGCGGCGGCCAGCGCGACCGAACATCTGCAGCAGTTCGTCGGGACGCACTTCGCGCTCGGCGTGGTCGGTCGCGTAGCGTCGATCGGTGACGAGCACCGAGCGGAGGGAGAAGTTGATGCCCGCCGCCAGTCCCGTGGTCGCGACGACCACCTTAAGCCGGCCGGACTTCGCCCAAGGCTCGATCAGCAAACTGCGCTGTTCGTAGGTCAGGCCGCTGTGGTGGAGCCCGACCCCTTGGCGGAGTAGGCGATAGAGGTCTTCGCCGGCCATCTCGCGTTGGGCGGGCGAGAGTTGGGGGCCGTTGCCCATGGGCAGGCCGTGGGCGATGTCGCGGGCGATCTGTTCGGCTGCCCGCCGACGCGGGGCGAAGACGAGGATGGGGCCCAGGTCGGCGAGGATGCCCTTGATGACCGCCCGGGCGATGGGGCTGCGGACCCCCTCGGGTTCCTTGGTCTCTAGGGCATCCAGCCAGACCTCCTCGAGCGGGACCGGGCGT
>RFQN01000019.1 GCA_009924965.1 Verrucomicrobiota bacterium | reverse complement strand
AAGATGCTCGAAGATTGGCGCAAGAAGCGCGACGAGAAGCGCATCGTCGTCGGCGAGGAGGAGATGCTCCACATTGTCGCCGATTGGACGGGCGTCCCGCTCAACCGCATGGAGAAGAAGGAGACCCAGAAGCTCCTCGACCTCGAAAAGGACCTGCAAGGCAGCGTCATCGGCCAGGACCGCGCCTGCGAGGTCATCGCCCGCGCCCTGCGTCGCTCCCGCGCCGACCTCAAGGACCCGCGCCGTCCGATCGGCTCCTTCCTCTTCCTCGGCCCGACCGGCGTCGGCAAGACGCTCCTGGCCCGCACCCTCGCGGAACGCATGTTCGGCGAGAAGGACGCGGTCATCCAGATCGACATGTCGGAGTACATGGAGAAGTTCACGGTCTCGCGCATGATCGGTTCGCCCCCCGGCTACGTCGGCCACGACGAAGGCGGCCAGCTGACCGAACAGGTCCGCCGCAAGCCCTACTCCGTGGTGCTCTTCGACGAAATCGAAAAGGCCCACCCCGACGTCATCCAGCTCCTGCTCCAGGCGCTCGAAGACGGCCGCCTGACCGACTCGCTCGGCCGCGTGGTCGATTTCCGCAACACGATCATCATCATGACCTCGAACGTCGGCGCCGACGTCCTGCAGCGTAACAACGCCGTGGGCTTCGACGTTGGCATGGACGCGACCCGCGACTACGAGAAGCTGAAGGACCGCATCATGGACGAGACCAAGCGGGCCTTTAAGCCGGAGTTCCTCAACCGCCTCACGGACATCGTCATCTTCCAGCAGCTCGCGAAGGTCCACATGACCAAGATCGTGGACATCGAAGTCGCCAAGGTGGCCAAGCGCCTCCTCGACCTCGGCGTGAAGCTCGTGGTCAACGAAGCTGCCCGCGGCTACCTGGTCGAAAACGGCTGGGACGAGAAGTACGGCGCCCGCCCGCTCCGCCGCGCGGTGGAACGCCTGCTCGAGGATCCGCTGGCCGAAGCCATCTTGCGCAACGACTACAACAAGGAAGAACCGGTCATCGTCTCGGTCGGCGAGAAGGGCCTGGTCTTCACGCAGAAGAAGTCGGGCGCTGACACCGAGCCGAAGGCCTGATGTCCGGTCGTCTGGTCACCGCAGGCCTGCTGGGTGCGACGGCTGTCGCGCTCGGTGCCTTTGGTGCCCACGGACTCAAGGACCACTTGGCGCTCATCCCGGAAGCCTCTAGCTGGTGGCAGACGGCAACCTTCTACTTGCTGACGCATGCCTTGGCGGTGGGTGCGATCCCGTCGCCTTCGGCTTGGCCCACCCGGCTCTGGACGGCGGGGGCGCTCATCTTTGCGGCTACCTTGTATGCGATGGCGTTGGGGGCTCCGCGCTGGCTGGGGGCCGTGACGCCGCTTGGCGGCACCTTGCTCATCGCCGGCTGGTTGACGTTGGCGTGGACGGCCCGGACGCGCTCAGCGTCGGCAGCGAGTCTTTGACTTCCCGCCACGGCTGTCTTGGGATGGCGCATGGCTCCGTACCACGTCTCTCGCGCCCGTGAGCAGCTCGGGGTGTTTTCGCGGGAAGAAGTCCTCGCTAAGCTTAACCGCGGCGAACTCCTCCCCAGTGACCTTGCTTGGACCGAGGGCATGGCCGACTGGCAACCCTTGGCCACGCTCTTCCCGCCCTCGCACGGTGCGCCGCCGCCGGTGCCGACTCCAGTTGATCCGGCGCTATCAATGGTGATTCCCATCAACCGTTCGGGGTGGGCGATTGCGGCGGGCTACCTGGCGCTAGTCTCCGTCCTCTGCGTGCCCGCGCCCCTCGCGCTGTTTTGCGGTATCATGGCTTTGCGCGACCTGAAGCGCCAGCCGCACCTCCAAGGTGCAGGGCGGGCATGGTTTGGCGTCATCATGGGTTCTCTGGGAACGGTGCTGCTCCTGTTGGCCTGCGCTGGCTTCGCTATCGAGGAGATCAGGAGATGAAGCCTGCCGAACTGAAGCAGTCCGCGCTGAAAGACGCCCGTCCGCCGGCTGGCTTGGGCGAGGCCGCCCTCGCCCTCTGGTACCTCAAGAAAGGGGATTGGGAGAAGTCCCATGCCATCGCGCAGGACCTCCACGATGCCCACGGAGCTTGGATCCATGCGTTGCTTCACCTCGTCGAGGGCGACCTCAGCAACGCGCGTTACTGGTTCGCGGAGGCTGGTCGGCCGTCGGTGAAGCCCGCTCAGGCCGAGGCCCTGTGGGACGAGATCGCCGCCGAGGTCCTTGCTTAGTCGTCGCTCCGCTTGCTTCCGCTCGGCCTTTAGCTACCGTCGGGCCATGCGCCTCCTGCTCGCCCTCGCCACCTTCCTGACCCTCTCTATGCACGCCGCTGAAGCCCCGAACTTGCTGACCATCCCCTTGAAAGACATCGACGGCAAGGAGACGACCCTCGCCGCCCACAAGGCGAAGGCCGTCTTGGTCGTCAACGTCGCCAGCGAGTGTGGCTACACCGCCCAGTACGCTGGCCTCGAGGCGCTTTACCGCAAATACCAGGCCAAGGGCTTGGTCATCGTCGGCGTGCCCTGCAACGACTTCGGCGGCCAAGAGCCCGGCACTGAAGCGGAGATCAAGAAGTTCTGCTCCAGCCGTTTCCAAGTCACGTTCCCGCTGACCACCAAGGTCGCCGCCAAAGGCAAGGTCGCGCACCCGTTGTTCGTGGCCTTGACCAGCAAGGAGGCTGGCCATCCCGGTCCGGTGTCCTGGAACTTCAACAAGTTCCTCATTGGCGCCGACGGCAAGCTGATTGCCCGCTTCGATTCTTCCGCTGAACCCGAGTCCGCGGAACTCCAAGCCGCCATCGAGAAGGCGCTGAAGTAAGCCGCTGGTTCCTTAGGCCGGCCAGAGCAGTTTCAGGATCAGCGTCAGCACCACCGCGAGGAAGACTCCGCGGATGAGGCCGGCTCCGTGCTTGAGCACTAGCCCAGACCCGAGGCGCGCGCCGATGAGCTGGCCACCGATCATCGCCAGGGCAACCCACGGCGCGACGTGGCCGAGGCAGGCGAAGACCACCAGCGAGCCGAGGTTGCTCGCGAGGTTGACGACCTTAGTAAAGGCATTGGCCCGCGTCAGTTCTTGCCCCAAGAGCGTGACGAGGCTCAAGATCCAGAAGGCGCCGGTGCCGGGGCCGAAGAAGCCGTCATAGAAGCCCAAGGTGAGCCCGAAGACCCAGGAGTAGAGGACGACGCCCATCCGGGCGCGGGTCGCTGTGGAGCCGAGCCGAGGGCTGGCCATCACGTAGACGACCACACCGAGGAGCATCCATGGAATCACCTTTTTCAGCGCGTCGTTGCCGATGAGCGTGAGGACGTAGGCGCCGGCCATCGAGCCGAGGAAGGAGAGGACCGTGGCCAACCGTACTTCCGGCCAGGCCACGAGGCCGGCCTGCGCGTAGCGGCTGACGGACATGGCCGTGCCGAAGGAGCTCTGGGCTTTGTTCGTGCCAAGGGCCAGTTGCGGCGGCAGGCCGGCCCAGAGCAAGGCCGGCACCGTGATCAAGCCGCCCCCGCCCGCGATGGAGTCGATGAACCCGCCCAGGAGGCCGGCTCCGAAGAGCAGGGCGTAGGCGTGGAAGGCGAGGTCCATGCCGTGGGCATAGTTTGCTGTCGTGCTGGGGTCAACGCGGGCATTTGGGCTTTATGATTGAAGCGGCCGGCCTAGATTAGCCGCATGTCGGTTGATGCGCCCCACACGTCCCGCGTTCGTCCTGGGTTCCTGCTGGGGGTGGCGTTCGTCGCAGCTGTCGTCTTGGTCGGGCTCTTTGTCTTTGGGCGACGCTCGACCGTTTCCGCAGAAGCCCCTGCGGCGGGTCAACGTTCGGCGGTCGCGAGCCCCAGCGCCAAAGTTTTCCCGCGGAGTGCCGCGCACCTGCAGTTGGACGAGGCGAAGAACGTCAGGCCGGACGCACCTGAAGTCACGTCGACCTCGCTGCAGCAGTTGGACGGGCAGGTCTACCCTAGGATGATGGCTTTGGCCCAAGAGATGCAGGTCGCCGATTCGACCAGGCTCTTTGGCCTGTCCGCCCGGGCTGAAGAAACGTTAGACGCGATGATGAAGGAGCCTCGTTTTCGTGAGCTGGAAACCCTCTTGAAGGAACAAGAGAGGCGCTGGGTGGAGGCCGATATGGCTGAGCGACAGGAAATCTTGAAGGTCCGCCGGGCTGCCTATGACGAGTTGTTAGCCGAGGCCCGGGTCCGGCTCTCCGCCTTGCGTTAGGCGCCCTCGGGTGCCGTTGACTCAGCCGCCCCGTCGGCTAGGGTGCTGTCACCCCATGACCTTCGTTGTCACCTGCCGACGCGCCTTTATATGTTTCCTCGGAAGCCTTGCTCTCTGGGCCAGCCCGAGTCAGCTGCTGGCGGCCGAACCGATGGAGGCCTACGACGTCTGTGTCTACACGGGCAACGCGAGCGGGGTGATGGCGGCCTGCGCCGCGGCCAAGGAAGGCGCCAAGGTCGTGGTCGTTGAGCCCAGCCGCTGGCTGGGCGGCATGACGGGCGGTGGGCTCATGCATGTCGACTGGGGACGCGAAGAAGCCGTCAGCGGTTCGACGCGTCCGATCCTCAAGCAAGGCTTCGAGGACCCGCAGTATCGCGCCGCTTTTACGAAGATGTTGGCTGAAGCCGGCGTCACGGTGCTGTTCGAACACCGGGTGAGCTCGGTGGAAAAATCCGCCGGGGTGATCCGCGCCATCACCTTGGACCATGCGCCGTTCGACGCGTTGGGCTGTCCGCCGGCCTTGCCCAAGCAGGCTGCGGCGCGCGTCCTGCGGGCCAAGGTCTTCATCGACTGCTCTTATGAAGGCGATGTGCTGGCGCGGGCTGGCGTGACGTATACTTGGGGGCGCGAAGCCCGCGCGACCTATGGCGAGTCGCTGGCCGGGGCGCAGCCGCCGATGTCGGTCTACGCCATCGACCCATACGTGAAACCTGGCGAGGTACAGAGCGGGCTCTTGCCCGGCCTGCAGGCTGACCCCGTGTCGCCCGTTGGCGAGGCCGACCGGCTTACCATGGGTTACGGCTTTCGTTGGAAGTTCACGTTCAAAGGGGACGGCCTGCCCATCGCTCCGCCGGAGCATTACGACCCCCGGCAGTTCGAGCTCTACCGGCGGGCCTTTGCGTCTGGTGTGGATATCCTCTCCGGCCGAGTCCTGCGCGGGAAGCTGGACGGTTGGGAAAAGAGCGGTGGCCGAGTCTTTTCGGGCGGGGCGGGCAACTTGGCTCGCGCCTTATTCGCTCCGACCAACTACGGCAGCAACGCTAGCTATCCCGATGGCGATTACGCCACGCGTGCCAGGATTTGGAAGGAGCAGCAGGATTTCGTGCGCGGCATGACCCATTTCCTGCGCACGGATCCGGCCGTGCCCGCCAAGCAGAAGGAAATCGCCCTCAGCGCCGGGCTGGCCAAAGGCATCTTTGACGACACCCAAGGCTATCCGCATCAGCTCTACGTGCGGGAGGCCCGCCGCATGGTTGCCGATTACGTCGTCACCCAGCAGGACCTGGAAGGACGGACCGAGACGCCGAAAGACTCCGTTGGCCTCGCCTCCTATGGCGTCGACGAGTGGCCGTATGCGACCGTCGCGTGGGACGGCAAGGTCGCGCTGATGGGCGGTTATTATTCGATGCTCTACCTCGAGGATAAGCATCGCGGCATCTATCCCATCCCGTATCGCGCCATTCGCCCGAAGAAGGAGCAATGCACGAACCTCTTGGTTCCGGTCTGCGTTTCCGCGAGCCACATCGCGATGACCTCGATCCGCATGGAGCCTGTTTGGATGATTCTCGGCGAATCCGCGGGCGTGGCCGCCGCGCTCGCGGTGAAGTCCGGCGTCGCCGTGCAGGATGTGCCTTATGCGGACCTGCAGCCGAAGCTGCGGGCCCTGCACCAGAAACTGGAAGTCCCTAAACCCCCGGCGCAGAAGTAGGCCCGGCGAAGCGGAGGTCGGCCACGACTTGGCCGCCGAGCAGATGCTGCTGGATGATGCGGTCGAGGTTCTCGGGTGTGCAGTCGCGGTACCACACCCCTTCGGGGTAGACCACGGCGATGGGGCCTTGGACGCAGACCCGCAGGCAGTCGGCCTTGGTACGTTGGATACCGCCGCGGCCTTCGAGGCCCAGCTGCTTCAAGCGAGCCTTCAGGTGCTCCCAGGAACGCGTGGCCAGTTCGCCGCCGCAGCAGGCCTGTGCCGACGACTTCACGCACAGGAAGATGTGCCATCGCGTCCGGTCCAGTCCGAGCGTCTGCGCCATTTCTGCGGACGTCGGGGCCATGCGGCTTATTCGAAGCGCGGGATGACGCCGTCCTTCTCGAGCTTCAGGAACAGCTCGCGGCTGAACCAAGCGTCGTTGGCCGCGTAGGCGATCTGCTTACGGGCGAACTCGGCGTCCTTCTTGTTCTTGCTGTGGACCGCGAACGGCAGTTCCCAGTGGGAGCACTGCACGCTCTTGGACTTCTTCATCTGGAGGCCGAGGTAGATGGCGGCGAGCGCACGGAGCCCCGTGTTGATCACGCCGGCGCGCTTGGTGAAGTCGGACACATCGATGAAGCCCGGGGCGTCGAACGGCGCGCGTTCTTGGAGGTGGCGGACGTCGTCGCGGACGGCGACCCCGACCTTGGCCTTGCGCGCGTCGCAGAGCAGCGGGAACATCACGGGGACGCCCCCGCACTCATCGAGGCGGAAGATGAAGATCTTTTCGGCGCCGGCGAGTTGGAGGATGGACGGGAGGTAGGTGACCCCGCGGGTGTGCGAAGGACGGGTTTCGGTGTCGAACCCGAGGACGCGCTCCTTGGAGAGGTGCTTCACGGCCCGCTCGGCGTCCTGTTCGCTCTCGATGACCTCGGTGTAGCCGTCCCATTGGCCGACGGGGAGGGTGGCGATCAAATCGTCGGTAAAACGCAGCCCGCGGGCGGGCTGTTGGCCTGTTTTGCCCTCTTCCGGGCTGTCTGCTGACTCGTCCACAGGGGGAAAGCAAAGGTCTGCCCGCCTATTGGCAACCAGAGACTAGGACTGTTGGGAAAAAAGCGTTGACCGTGCCCATCGAGCCACCTTTGTTAACCATCCCTTTTCAAGGGGCCTTAGCTCAGTTGGTAGAGCGCTTGCATGGCATGCAAGAGGTCGTCGGTTCAAGCCCGATAGGCTCCACCATTAAAAAACCGGCCGTCTTCTCACGAAGGCGGCCGGTTCCTTTTAGGGGTGCTCCAAGGGAGGGTTTACTTGGGCAGGCGGCTCAAGATGGCCTGGCAGTCGTTGCTGAGGCGCAGGTCCATGACGAGGGTCTCGCGGTTGACCTTCTCGATGGACTCGGCCGCGTTCTGCAGCTGCTTCTTCAGGGCGAGGTTCTCGTTGCGGGAGGCCTTGGCGTCAGGCTTCTCGGCCAGCTCGCCGGCCATGGCCTCATATTTGCGGAGCATCGTTACCATGGCCTGACGGTCGTCGGGAGCACGGCGCAGCATGGCCCAGGTCGCCTTGGCCTTGACGCCTCCTTCGGCGAGCAGACGGAAGTATCCGATCGCGGCAAAGCTCTTCTTGTCGGCTTCGAAGTCCTTCTTGGCGTTCTCCTCGAGGGTCTTGAATTGCTCGGGGCGCTGGGTGGTCTTCGGCGTGTTATTGGTGGCGCCGCTCTTCGACTTCTGCGCGTTCGTCTTGGATTTGTCCGTCTTCTTGGCTTCCGGCTTTTCGGGCTTATCGGCCATTTCCTTATCCGCCTTGTCTGCCTTATCCGCGGCCTCGGTCTTTTCCTTGGCGTCGGGGGCTGGCTTGCTGGCGGCCTTCAGTTCGCCGAAGGTCTTCCAGAAGGTGGCTTCCTCGATTTCGCCTTCCTTCAGGATGTATTCGACGCTGGTGATCTTGACGCCTTTCAGGCCATCCAACATCGAGACGGAGAGGTTGCGCAGCAACGACTTGGTGTCGGTGGCCGTGGCTTCCTTGGCGAACGGGTCTTCTTCCGGCTCCTTTTCGCGCTTCTTCTTTTCCATTGCCTCTTCCTTCGCGGGCTTGAGCAGCAGTTCGCGCTCGGCCCAGACCTTGGGGGAGTTCTTCTTCGTCCATTCCTGGTCGAGGTCGTCCCACTTGTAGGTGAGCACGGAATCCTTGCCCGGGATTTGCACGGTGATCGTGTCCTCGTCCTGGGTGATGTATTCGAACGTCACGATGTTGCCGTTCTTGCGGAGCTGGACCGGCTCGGCGGAGAGGGCGGCGGCGGCGAGGAGCAGGAGAAGGGTGAGGGGCTTCACGGGGGTGACTTATGGATTATATTGTGGGCTGCTTAGGCAGGGGCAAATAAAGAAGGAGGCCACCCCATGGGGGTGGCCTCCTTCTGGCATGGGCTAAGGGGTGGTTTACTTGCTGCCCTTGGCCTGGAACTTCGGCAGGAGGTACTCGGCGCAGGAGTCGAGGGAGGCCAGCTGGACGTAGTCGGCCTCAGGGACTTCGATGCCGTGCTTCTTGCGGAGCTCCATGACGATGTCCAGGAAGTCCATCGAATCGAGGGACAGCTGGTCGCGGAGGCGGACCTCCGGCTTGACGGCGGAAAGGTCTTCGTCCGGGGCGATGTCGGCGATGATGTCGAGTACGACCTGCTTGATGTCTTCCTTGGTCATTGTGGGTGGGGGTCTGTTTCAACCGCCCTTGGCCGTTCAGGCAACCCCATATTTCTTCACAATGAGGGCGGAATTGATGCCGAGCATGCCGAAAGAGTTGTTCAAAATGGCCTCCAGGCGGGGGGCTTGGACGGCCTGATTGATGACCAAGCCGGGCATGGCGCACTCGGGGTCGAGTTCTTCGATATTGATGGTCGGGTGGACCCAGCCGTCCTCAAAAGAAGGCAAATTGCCCGCTAATTCGAGGGCGCCGGCGGCCCCCATGCAGTGGCCGATGAAGCTCTTCGTATTATTAATGTAAGTCCCGGGGCAGTCGGTGAAGACCTCGCGGAGGGCGGTGCATTCCTGGATATCCCCCAAGGCCGTGGCCGTTGCGTGCGTGGAGACGATATGGATGTCCTGCGGCTTCATCCCCGCCCGCTTGAGGGCGAGCCGGACGCATTCCGCCTGGCGCTCCGGGTTGGGCAGGACGGCGTCCGTGGCGTCGGAATTGATGCACCAGCCAGCGATCTCGGCGAGGATGCGGGCGCCGCGCTTCTGGGCGTCCTCGAGGCGTTCCAGGACGTAGATGGCGCCGCCTTCGGAGATGACGATGCCGTTGCGGTTCTTGTCGAAGGGGCGGGAGGCCTTGGTGGGGTCATCGTGCGCGCCCAAGGCGCCTTGGTTCTTGAAGCCGGCGAAGATGCCAAAGGTGTGGATCGATTCGGAGACGCCGCCCGCGAAGGCCACGTCGACTTCGCCGAGCTGCAGCATCTGGGCCGCTTGGATGAGGCCCGCGTTGCCGGCCGCACAGGCCGCGCCGATGGTGTAGTGGGGCCCCGTGATGCCCATGTTCATCGTCACTTCGCCCGCGGGGTTGTTGGCCACCGTGCGGGGGTTGTGGTGGTGGGTCCAATACTTGGTGTCGTTGCCGAACTGCGAGATGTTGTGGATCTCGTTTTCGGTCTCCACGTTGCCGTGCTCGGTGATGCCGAGGTAGACGCCGACGCGGGACTTATCGACGGACTCCCAAGCCAGGCCGCTGTCCCCAAGGGCTTCCCGGGCGCAATAGATGGAGATCGAGCCGACGCGGGTACCGTTGCGGATTTCCTTCCGCTTCTGCCACTTGGTGGCGTCGAAATCGCAGACCCCGGCCGGGTGGCGGCCCATGTGGCGCACGTCGATTTCGGCGATGCGCGCCTTGCCGGCCAAGAGGTTGGCGCGGAACTCCGGGAGGGAATTCCCGTTGGGGGCGGTGAGGCCAATCCCAGTGATGACGATGCGGGTCTTGGAAGACATCTGGCTACGCCCCCCATCAAGGGCCACCTAGCCGTGAAGTCAAACCCGCCCCCGCTTGCCCTTGCCAAGCGGGGTTCCCTCGTTTTGCTCATATTTCGATGTCCAACCCGCTCAAGTGCTCCGTCTGCGACGCCGTCGCGACCGTCCACCTGACCCAGATCGTCCAGGGTAAGGTGACGAAGGTCGACTTCTGCGAAGCCTGCGCCGCGAAGGGCGGGGCGGGGGATGCGGCTGTCTTCAAGTTGGCCGACGCGGTTAACGCCGCGGCCCCGGCCCCGGCCATCACCTGCCCGCAGTGCGGCTTCACCGACGTCGAATTCCGCCGGCGCGGTCGCTTGGGTTGTCCTTCCTGCTGGGAGGTCTTCGGGGTCGCCCTCGGCGGTTTGCTCAACAAGGTGCAGCATGAAGCCCATCACGTGGGGCGTGCGCCCGCCGGCACCCTGCCGGTCGGCCAGCTGCGCCAGCGTCTGCTGGAGGCCCAGCAGGAGATGACCGCTGCCATTGCCGCGGAAGATTACGAAGCCGCCGCCCAGCTGCGCGACGAGGTCGCCCGCATCGCCGCCCAACTTGACACCCTCTAAGCCTATGTCCGTCCAGGAAATCCTCGCCGACGAGAACGAGCTCACGCACCTGCTGGGCGCCCAGCAGGCCGTGGTGCTCAGCACGCGCGTGCGCCTCGCCCGCAACCTCGACGGGTTTCCCTTCCCCGGCTGGGCCAAGCCCGCGCACCGCAAGGAGATCGCCGAGCGCTGCATCGACGCCCTGACCAAGCTCCCGCGCTTCCGCAAGTCGCACGTCTTCAAGATGGGCGACTTGCCCGACCTCGAACGCGCCGTGCTCGTCGAGCGACACTTGGTCTCAAAGGAGCTCGCCGCAGGCAAGAGCGGCGCGGCCGTCATCAGCCGCGACCAGACCTGCTCGGTCATGGTCAATGAAGAGGACCATCTCCGCGTCCAGGTCGTCAAGGCGGGCTGGCACCTGCGCGGGACCTGGAACATCGCGGAACAGCTCGACGACGCCCTCGGGGCCTCGCTCGGCCTCGCGTTCTCGGATCAGCTGGGCTTCCTGACCGCCTGCCCCACGAATGTCGGCACGGGCCTGCGGGCCTCGGCGATGGTGCATCTACCAGGGCTCTGCCTCGCGGGCCACATGGAGAAGGTCACGCGTGCGCTTAGCCAAGATGGCTTGGCGGTCCGCGGCTGGCTGGGCGAAGGGACCGAAGCTGCCGGCAACGTCTTCCAGATTTCCAATCAGCAGACCCTCGGCCTGTCCGAGGACGCCATCCTCCGCCACCTCGGTGGTTGGGTGAAGACCTTGGTCGACCAGGAGTGGAACGCCCGCCGCAAGCTCGCCCAAGAAGAAGGGGAACGCTTTGTCGACCGCATCGCGCGTTCGCTCGGCCTGCTCCGTCATGCGCGCCTGCTGTCCAGTTCGGAGTCCATGAACATGCTGTCGCACCTGCGCCTCGGTTGCGACATGGGGTGCCTGCCCGAGGAGCGCCGCCACGTCGTCGACCGCCTCATGATCGAAGGCCAACCGGCCCACGTGCAGGCCCGCCAAGGCGCCGAACTCGACAGCGATGGACGCGACAGCCGACGCGCGTCCGCAGTCCGCGAAGCGCTCCGCGATTTCCCGGAAGTCGGCCCGCCGACGGCCTAAGGCCGCTGGCCCGTTATTCGTCCGAACCCGTCGGGTTGGCCGGCTTGTCCTTGCGCGACATCTCGTCGAGCAAGGCCTGCACGCGGGCCACGCCGCCGGTGACGTCGTCCTCCGCGAGGAGGAGGTCGGGGGCGTTCTTCATCTGCAGGATGCCGCTGACGGCCGCCCGCAGTTCGCGGCGGATCCGCTTGAGGAACGCGCGCGCCGCCTTCTTCTCCGCGTCGCCGCCGGAGACCGCGTAGCCGACCCGCACTTGGCGGAGGTCGGGCGACACGGTCGCGCGGGTGATCGTGATCAGCGCCGACTCCGTGATCCAATTGCGCCGGAGCGCGACGGAGACCTCGCGCTGGATCAATTCGGCTACCCGGAGCTGGCGCTGCGACATGGCTTAGAGGCTGGGGCGGACGGACAGCATCTCGACGACTTCGATGATGTCGCCCGGCTGGTACTCGTCGTAGCCACCGAGTTTGATGCCGCACTCGAAGCCGGCCTTGACCTCGGACGCGTCGTCCTTGAAGCGACGCAGCGTCTCGACCGGGCCTTGGTGGATGACCTGGCCCTTGCGGACGAGGCGCGCCTTGGCTTGGCGACGGACGAGGCCTTCGGTGACCATGCAACCAGCCACCTTGTGCTCCTTGCCCAGCGGGAAGACCGCGCGGACCTCGGCGCCGCCGAGCTTGTTCTCGCGGACTTCGGGGTCGAGCAGCTCCGCCATGGCTTCCTTCACCAGGGTGATGAGCTCGTAGATGATGTCGTGCGTCACGATGCGGACGCCCGTGCGCTTCAGATGGGCCTGGACGCCGTTCTCGACCTTGGTGTCGAAGCCGACGATGATGGACTTCGCCGCTTCGGCCAACTGGACGTCGCTCTGCGTGATCGGGCCCACGGATCCACCGACGATGTCGAGGCGGACCTTGGTCGACTTGATTTCGCGGAGGCAACCTTCGAGGGCTTCGAGCGTGCCGTTGACGTCGGCCTTGAGCAGGACGCGGAGGATCTTCTCCTTGTCCTGGGCGAGGGCGGCCATGAGGCGCTCGAGGTCCGACATGCCGGGGCGGGCACCCGTGTTCGGGGCCTGCTGCTGGGCTTCGGCGGCCTTGCGGGCGGCGAGGGCGGCCTCTTCGGCCTGCTCGCGCGCTTCGCGGTCGTTCTTCACCGTCTGGAACTTCGTGCCCGGGGCGGGGACGGCGTCCCAGCCGAGGATGAGGGCCGGCGTGCCCGGGGCGGAATTCTGGAGGCGACCGCCGCGTTCATCCATGAGCGCACGGACCTTGCACCACGTTTCGCCGCAGACGAACGAGTCGCCCGGCTTGAGCGTGCCCTTCTGGACGATGACGGTCGCGGTCGGGCCGCGGCCGGTCTCCATCTGGGATTCGATGACGACGCCTTGGGCGGCACACTTCGGGTTGGCCTTGAGGTCGAGGATTTCGGCCTGGAGGAGGATCGACTCGAGGAGCTCGTTCATGCCCGTGCCCTTGAGCGCGGAGACGGCGTTGGTGATGGTTTCGCCACCCCAGTCTTCGGGGGTGATGCCGCGCTGCTGCATCTGCTGCTTCACGCGGTCCACGTTGGCGCCCTTGGCGTCCACCTTGTTCACGGCGCAGACGATGGCGCTGGCGTGCTTTTGGGCGAACTTGAGGGCTTCCTCGGTCTGCGGCATGAAGCCGTCGTCCGCGGCCACCACGAGGACGGCGATGTCGGTGACGGAGGCGCCGCGTTCGCGCATCTTGGCGAAGGCCGCGTGGCCCGGGGTGTCGAGGAAGGTGACGGTGCGGCCCTTGTACTCGGGCTTCTCGCCCTGGTACTTGACGGAGTAAGCGCCGATGTGCTGGGTGATGCCGCCGGCTTCGCCGGACACCACGTTGGTCTTGCGGAAGTAGTCGAGGAGCGTGGTCTTGCCGTGGTCGACGTGGCCGAGCACGCAGACGACGGGCGGACGGACCGCGAGGAGGGCGGGATCGTCGTCGGTGTTCTTCTCGACCTTCTTCACGGGCTGGGCGCCTTCGCCGCGGTGGCGGATTTCGAGGACGAAGCCATGCTTCTCCGCGACCTTGCGGGCGTCGGCTTCTTCGATGACGGAGGTGATGCTGACGACCTTGTTCAGCTCCATCAGGCTACCGATGACCTGGAAAGGCTTGAGGTTGAGGGCGATCGCGAAGTCGCGCACCACGATGGGCGGACGGATGGTGACGGTGCCCTTGCTGCCAGGGGCGACCTGATTGGTGCCACCGACGGTGCGGGTGACGACCGGAGCGGCCGGCG
>RFQN01000180.1 GCA_009924965.1 Verrucomicrobiota bacterium | reverse complement strand
GGCCGTCGGCGCCCGCCAATACGAATTGGCCCTGATCACGGTCCCGCTCGTCTGCGCGGTCATCTACGTCCTCGGGACCATCACCCTGTTCGGGACCAAGCGCGGCTCGCACGTGCTCCGCATCCGCGTCGGCAACGACCTCAACTACGACCAGGCCTTCGCCGAGCCCTTCCAGCAATACCTCGTGAGCCACGAGCTCGTCTCCGCCGAGACCATCCAGGCCGGCATGATGACCGAGCTCGTCTACGACATCACGCTCAACGACCTCAGCCAGCTGAACACCTTCACGAACGCCCTGCAGATGGCCAACGGCAACAACCGCGTGCTCATCACCAAGGCCAACGACCAGGTCGCGCAGGACAGCGACTGAGCCGGCGCCCAGCGCCAAACAAAAGGGACGTCCGGTGGACGTCCCTTTTTCTTTGCCCGCCGGAACGGCGCTTAGTCGCCGCCCTTGGAAGGCTTACCGGTGGAGGAGAAGAACTCCTTCACGCGGGCCCGGAGGTAGTCGCGGTTCAGCTTGGCGATGACGTCGAGCGTGATGCTCTTCGGGCAGTGCGCCTGGCACTCGCCGTAGTTGGTGCAGTTGCCGAAGCCGGCGTCGTCCATGGTCTTCACCATGGCGAGGGTGCGGCGGTCGCGTTCGGCCTGGCCTTGCGGCAGGATGTTCAGGTGGTTGATCTTGGCGCCGACGAAGAGCATCGCGGAGCCGTTCTTGCAGGACGCCACGCAGGCGCCGCAGCCGATGCACTCGGCGGCGTCCATGGCCTCGTCGGCGATGGGCTTGGGCACCGGGATGTTGTTGGCCTCGGGGGCCGAGCCCGTGCGGACGGTGATGAAGCCGCCGGACTGGATCACCTTGTCGAAGGCCGAGCGATCGACCGCGAGGTCCTTGAGCACCGGGAAGGCGCGGGCGCGCCACGGCTCGACGGTGATGGTCTCGCCGTCGCGGAAGTTGCGCATGTGCAGCTGGCAGGTCGTCACGCCCGGGAGGGGGCCGTGGGGCATGCCGTTGATCGTCATCGAGCACATGCCGCAGATGCCTTCGCGGCAGTCATGGTCGAAGGCGAAGGTGTCCTTGCCCTGGGCGATGAGCTGCTCGTTGAGCATGTCCATCATCTCGAGGAACGAGGCCGAGGTCGGCACGGCCGCGAGGGCGTGCTCCTCGAAGGCGCCGGGCTGGCCGCGGCGCTGGCGCCAGACGCGCAGCTTGAGCGCGAGGGTGGGTTCTTTTCCGTTGTCCTGGACCATGGTGGTTACTTGTAAGAGCGGGTGGAGAGTTGGGTCTCCTCGTAGACGAGGGGTTCGGTATGGCGGGCCGGCAGCTGGCCGTCGCCGCGCCATTCCCAGACGGCGGCGTGGGCGAACTGCGCGTCGTCGCGCTTGGCTTCGCCGGCATCCTGGTGCTCGGTGCGGAAGTGGCCACCGCAGGATTCCTCGCGCGTGAGGGCGTCGAGGCACATCATGATGCCGAAGTCGAGGAAGTCGGCGACGCGGCCAGCGCGTTCGAGCTCGGGGGCGAGGGCGTCACCGGTGCCGACGACCTTCACGTTCTTCCAGAAGTCCTCGCGGAGCGCCTGGAGGTCGCGGATGGCCTGCTCGAGGCCGGCCTTGTCGCGGGCCATGCCGCACTTTTCCCACGTGATCTTGCCGAGGGCCTTATGGTAGGAGCGCGGGGACTTCGTGCCGTTGATCGAAAGCAATTTGGCGACACGGTCGTTGACGTCCTTAACCACGGTCTTGAATTCCGGGGCGTCCTTGGACGGACGGCTCCCAGGCTTCTCGCCCGCAAGGTAGTCGGTGACCGTGTAAGGCAGGACGAAATAGCCGTCGGCGAGTCCCTGCATCAGCGCGGAGGCGCCGAGGCGGTTCGCGCCGTGGTCGGAGAAGTTGGCTTCGCCGCCGACGAAGAGGCCGGGGATGTTGGACTGCAGGTTGTAGTCCACCCAGAGGCCGCCCATCGTGTAGTGCACGGCCGGGAAGATGCGCATCGGCTGCTTATACGCGCTCTCGCCGGTGATGTTCTCGTACATGTCGAACAGGTTGCCGTAGCGGGCGCGGATCTCGGCCTCGCCGAGGCGCTGGATGGCGGCGGAGAAATCGAGGTAGACACCGAGACGCTTGCCGTCGACCAACTGGCCGACGCCGCGGCCTTCGTCGCAGACTTCCTTGGCGGCGCGGGAAGCGATGTCGCGCGGGGCGAGGTTGCCGTAGCTCGGGTACTTGCGCTCGAGGAAGTAGTCGCGGGCTTCTTCAGGAATCGCGGAAGCGGGCTTAGCGCAGTCGGCCTTGTCCTTCGGCACCCAGACGCGGCCGTCGTTACGGAGCGACTCGGACATCAGGGTGAGCTTGGACTGGTCTTCGCCGTGCACCGGGATGCAGGTCGGGTGAATCTGCGTGTAGCACGGGTTGGCGAAACCGGCGCCGCGGCGGTGGGCGCGGAAGGTCGCGGTGACGTTGCAACCTTGGGCGTTGGTGGAGAGGTAGAAGACGTTGCCGTAGCCGCCGGTGCAGACCACGACCACGTCGGCGGACCAGGATTCGACGACGCCGGAGACGAGGTCGCGCGTGACGATGCCCTTGGCCTTGCCGTCGACGAGGACGAGGTCGAGCATCTCATGGCGCGTGTACATCTTCACGGTGCCGAGGCCGATCTGACGGGAGAGCGCCGAGTAGGCGCCGATCAACAGCTGCTGGCCGGTCTGACCGCGGGCGTAGAAGGTGCGGGAAACCTGGGCGCCACCGAAGGAGCGGTTGGCGAGGAGGCCGCCGTATTCGCGGGCGAAAGGCACGCCTTGGGCCACGCACTGGTCGATGATGTTCGTGGAGACCTGGGCCAAGCGATAGACGTTGGCTTCACGGGCGCGGTAATCGCCGCCCTTGATGGTGTCCTGGAAGAGGCGGCGGACGCTATCGCCGTCGTTCTGGTAGTTCTTGGCGGCGTTGATGCCGCCCTGCGCGGCGATCGAGTGGGCGCGACGCGGGCTGTCCTGGTAGCAGAAGCAGGAAACCTCATAGCCCATCTCGGCGAAGGACGCGGCGGCGGCGGAACCGGCAAGGCCGGAGCCGACCACGATGATGTGGTACTTGCGGCGGTTTGCCGGGTTCACCAGGCGGAGCTTCGCCTTATGGTTGTTCCACTTGTCGGCCAACGGGCCGGCGGGGATCTTGGAGTCGAGTTTCATGGGACTTACTTCAGGCAGCCGGTGAGGACGGCGAGAGGGATGGAGATGAAGCCAAGGGCGACGATCCAGGCGTAGAGGCTCGCGACGCAATCGAGGCGGGAGCGCCAGCGTTCGTTGCGCAGGCCGAGGGTCTGGAAGACGCTGCTGATGCCGTGGCTGAGGTGCAGGCAGAGCAGGATCATGCTGACGATATAAAAGACGGCGACGGCCGGCTGGGAGAAGCCCGCGAGGACCATCTTATAGACGTTATCGCCGAAATCGACGCCCCCGAGGGCAACCGTGCGGAAGGTGTAGTGCAGGAGGTGGAAGACCGCGAAGGCCAAGATGACTACGCCTGAATAGGGCATCGTCCGCGAGGACAGGCTGGCGCGACGGGTGGCGTCGACGGCCGGACCGCCCGCGCGGGAGGCACGGTTCTCGAGGGTCAGCTGGATGCCCGTCCAGATATGTGCGATAGTGCTGAGGATCAGCACGATACGCGCGCCCCAGAGGAGGCCTTTATTGGCATGCAACCAGGCGGCGTAGTTGTTGATGGCATCGGCGCCCTTGTATATCAGGAGGTTACCCGACATGTGGCCGAGGACAAAGCCGGCGAGGACGAGGCCG
>RFQN01000179.1 GCA_009924965.1 Verrucomicrobiota bacterium | reverse complement strand
ATGCCGAGGATGCGTTCGACGGAGTAGCCCGGGATGCTTTCTTCGATGTAGAAGCCGTCGGCCTCGTCGTCTTCGAGGAAGACGTGGGCTTCGTTGACGCGCCCGAAGAGGTTGTGGAGGTCGCCCATGATGTCCTGGTAGGCGCCGACCATGAAGGCCCCGATGTAGTAGGGCTTGTCGCCCTTGAGCGGGTGCAGGGCGAGCGTCTTGCGGACGTCTTCGAGGTCGATGAAGTCGTCGACCTTACCGTCGGAATCGCAGGTGATGTCGACGAGCGTGGCCTGGACGGTCGGGCGCTCGTTGAGGCGGTGGATCGGGGCGACCGGGAACAGCTGGTCCAAGGCCCAATGGTCGAGCAGCGACTGGAAGACCGAGAAGTTGCAGACGTACTGCTCGGCGAGCATCGAGTCGAGTCGGGCAAGCTCGTCGGGGATGTCCGACGCGTTGGCCAGGTCGGCGCGGATCTGGCGGCAGATGTCCCAGAAGAGGCGGTCGGCCAAGGCGCGTTCCTCGAGCTTGAGGTTGCCGAGGCTGAAACGCGCGTGGGCTTCCTCGCGCTTCTCCTTGGCGTCGTGGTAGCGCTCCAGCGGGTCGAACTTGCGCTTGTTCTTGCGGATGGCCTCGAGCTCGCGGATCAGCTGGTGCGGCTTGCCCTTGGAGAGGTCGACCTTGCCTTCGTCGCGGGTGATGCGGTCGACGGCTTCGAAGATGAGGATCGAGTGAGGCGCGACGAGCGCGCGGCCGGATTCCGAGACGATGTCGGGGAGGGCGACCTTGCTCTCGTCGCAGATCTGCTTGATGTTCGCCACGACGTCGCGGGCGTAGACTTCCATGCTGTAGTTCATGGAGGACTCGTAGGCCGAACGGCTGCCGTCGTAGTCGATGCCCAAGCCGCCGCCGACGTCGAGCAGGCCCATGGGGAAGCCCATGCGCTTGAGTTCGCAATAGAAACGGGTGGCTTCGACCACGGCCTTCTTGATGGTGCCGATGTTCGGGACCTGGGAGCCGATGTGGAAGTGGACGAGGCGCAGGGCGTCCTTCATCTTGGCCTTGGTCAGGCGCTGGGCGACTTCGACGATTTCCGAAGCGGTCAGGCCGAACTTCGCGTTCTCGCCGGTGCTGTCGGCCCACTTGCCTTCGCCGGCGGTGGTGAGCTTGACGCGCAGGCCGATGTGCGGCTGCACGCCCATGCGGCGGGCGATGCGGATGATGGCGTCGATCTCGGAGAGCTGTTCGACGACGATGATGGTCTGCTTGCCGAGGCGGCGGCCCATGAGGGCGAGCTCGATGTATTCCTCGTCCTTGTAGCCGTTGCAGATGAGGAGGGCCTTGCGGTTCTCGAGCAGGGCGAGGGCGATGATGAGCTCGGGTTTGGAGCCGGCCTCGAGGCCGAAGTCGTATTCTTCGCCGGCGTCGAGGATCTCTTCGACGACTTCGCGGAGCTGGTTGACCTTGATGGGGAAGACGCCGCGGTAGCGCGCTTCGTAGCCTTCCTCGTCGATGGCCTTGCGGAAGGCCTCGTTGATCTGGGTCACGCGCTGGCGGAGCATGTCCTGCACGCGGATGGTCAGCGGGGGCTTGAGCCCCGACGCTTCGACTTCCTTGATGATGTCGGAGATGCGGATCTTCCGGTGGTCCCCCTTCGGGTGGACGCACAGGTTGCCCTGCGGATCGACGGAGAAGTTGTTACCTCCCCAGCGTTTGAAGCCGTAGTAGTCTTCGGCGTCTTTGGTGGTCCAAGGCGATGGTTTGCTCACGTGAGTAGGCGTGGACTTTTTATCCCCCCGCCGGAAGCGCAAGGGGAAATCTTCCCCTTCGGCCGGACGCCTTCCGGCTCGACCCGCCACGGGGACGGGGTTGAGATGCAGGCATGCCCGCTGCCCGAGTCATCTCCGCGTCGCTTGCGTTACGGAAGGCGCTCGCCGGGATGTCTTTCCCGAAACCGGCGGACCTGGTCTATCGGCCACTGGACTACGCCTGGGAGCCCCATGAGGCCTATCTACGTCGCTACGCGGCCGCCGGACCCCGCCGCGTGCTGTTCCTGGGCATGAACCCCGGGCCGTTCGGGATGGTCCAGACGGGCGTGCCGTTCGGCGAGGTCGCCGCGGTGCGCGATTGGCTGGGGTTGGCGATGCCGGTGGGCCGGCCCCCGGTCGAGCATCCGGGTAAGAAGGTCACGGGGTTCGCCTGCCACCGCTCCGAGGTCAGCGGGCGCCGGCTCTGGGGCTTGTTTCAAGAACGGTTCGGCCGGCCGGAGAAGTTCTTCGCCGAACACTTGGTGCATAACTACTGCCCGCTGCTTTTCTTGGAGAACACCAAGCTAGGGCGCAATGTCGTGCCAGAAGAATTGCCGGCCGAAGCGATGGCTCCGGTGAACCAAGCCTGCGACAAGCTCCTACGCACAATGGTCGAGGCTCTGGGCGTCACGACGGTGGTGGGAGTCGGCGGTTATGCCGAGGAGCGCGCCCGCGAGGCCCTCGACGGCTTGCTGGTGACCTATGCAAAGGTGCCGCATCCGAGTCCGGCCAATCCGGTCGCCAACCGCGGCTGGTCCGAAGCCGCAACTAAGGCATTGGTGGAACAAGGCGTATGGCGTTGATCGAGGAAATCCTTGGCCGCCCCGCCTGGCGCCAAGCGCTGTGGCGTTGGTGGTATCCGTTCTTTACCCGTCGCGTCCGGTCGCAGGGCATCGACTTCCTGAACTACGCGTTCGAGACCGACCCGCCCATGGGCCTGCCGTTGTCGGCGGCCGACGAGCCCTTCCGCCCCAACATCCAGCTTTACCATCACGTCGCGGCGGCGGCGGACCTCGCCGGCGCGCGCGTGCTCGAGGTGAGTTGTGGCCATGGCGGCGGGGCTTCCTACCTGACGCGGACGTTGGCGCCGGCGGAATATGTCGGCTTGGATCTCAACCCAGAGGGCATCCGTTACTGCCAGCAGCGGCATCAGGTGCCGGGGTTGCGGTTTGTCCAGGGCGACGCCATGGCGCTGCCTTTCCCTGATGGGTCGTTCGACGTGGTCGTCAATGTCGAGGCTTCCCATTGTTACCCGGACTTCCGTCGCTTTGTGGACGAAGCGGCCCGCGTGCTCAAGCCAGGCGGCCGCTTGGTCCACGCTGACCTCCGTTACCCCTCGCAGGTCGTGGCCTGGGTCGATGATCTAGCCCAGCATCCGACTCTACGGCTCGAACGCATGCGGCTCATCAACCCGGAGGTCGTGCGAGGGATGGAACTGAACACGCCGCGTTACACGGAGATGATCCGGACGTGCTTCCCGTGGTTCCTGCACCGCCTCGGGCTGGATTTCGCCGGCGTCCAAGGCTCACGGCTGCACCGCGACGCCTTGAGCGGCGAACTCAGCTACCGAAGCTTCCTCCTGCGCAAGCGCTGAGCCTCGGCTCAGGCCTTATGGATGGGCGGCGGCGTGCTGTTCAGGCCACGGTTGCGGAGGCCGTTCAGGACGATCAGGTTGATGAGGTGCATCACCCCGAGGACGATGACCACGATGCCTAGCTTCCAGCTAAGGTGCTCGGCGACGGTGAGCCCACGGGTCGGCGCCGTGCCGGTCGAGAGGAAGAGCAGCATGAAGCCGAAATTCACCAGGTAGAAGCCGATGATGAGGAGGTTGTTGACCGAGTCGGCCATGGCGGTGTTGCCGTGGAAAGCGTCGATGAGGAAGGTGCGGCCGCTGCGGAACAGGGTGCGTCCCACCCAGATGGTGATGGCGAGCGCGGCGACGAAGTAGACGCCGTATTCGATGAAGCTGAGCGGGTCGGTGACTTCGTAGTTCGTACCGTCGA
>RFQN01000178.1 GCA_009924965.1 Verrucomicrobiota bacterium | reverse complement strand
GGCGACGGCAAGCCCGACATCATCACCGTCGGGTTCCCCGGGAAGGAAACGTATTGGTACGAGAACCCCGGCGCGGTGACGGATGCGCCTTGGAAACGCCACCTCATCCTCGCCAAGACGGACAACGAATCGCCGCACCTGGTCGACCTGGATGGCGACGGCAAACCGGAGCTCGTCTGCATGTCGGAAGGCGCGGTCGGCTACGTCAAGCTCGCCGCCGACCCGACCCAACCGGCGAAGTTCATCGCGATCAGCGCGGCGGACCCGAAGAAATACGTGCGCTTCACGCACGGCCTCGGCGTCGGCGACCTCAATGGGGATGGCCGGCCGGACATCTTGGAGCGCAACGGTTGGTGGGAGAACCCCGGGGCCACGGCGCCCGTCGACGGCCACTGGACCTTTCACCCCGTCCCCTTCGCCGCGGGCCGCAACGGCGGCGCGCAGATGATCGTCACCGACGTCGACGGCGACGGCTTGGCCGACGTGCTCACGTCGCTGGACGCGCACCGCTTCGGGCTTTCCTGGTTCCAGCAACGCCGCGGCGCGAACGGCGAACGCACGTTCGTCGAGCACCGCATCTTGGATGACAAGCCCGAGAACTCCGTCGGGGGCTTGGCCTTGGGACAAATGCATGCGTTGGTGCTGAGCCAGCAAGCGCCCAACGGCGGCCCCATCCTCTACACCGGCAAGCGCTACTGGGCGCACGGGCCGAAAGGAGATGCGAACCCCCAAGCGGCGCCGCTGGTGATCGGCCTCACGTGGACGAAGGACGCCGCCGGAGCCATCGTCTTCACCCCACGCGTCTTGGATGACGATTCCGGCATCGGCACGCAGTTCGTGGTCGCCGACCTCGACGGCGACGGCCGGGCCGAAATCGTGACCGCGAACAAAAAGGGCGTCCATATCCTGAGCCCGCGGCCCTAAGCTGGGGAACGGGATTGCGTCCCGCCTCCGAAGGGGACATCAACCAAGCGATGGCCTCTTCCTTCGCCGCCTACTGCAGCCAGCTCATCCACTACCCGGAGCTGGGCTTCTCCCTCGACCTCAGCCGCGCCCCGGCGCCCGCGGGCTTCGCTGAACGCCTCGCCCCGGCGATGCGCCAAGCCTTGGCCGACATGCAGGCCCTCGAGCAAGGCGCCATCGCCAACCCGGACGAGAAGCGCATGGTCGGTCATTACTGGCTGCGCGCGCCGGAGCTCGCCCCGAACGCGACCCTCACGGCTGAGATCAAAGCCGCCGTCCAAGCCATTCACGCCTTCGCCCGTCAAGTGCGCGCCGGTGAGATCCGCGGCCAAGCCGGTAAGTTCACGGACCTCCTCTGCATCGGCATCGGCGGTTCGGCCCTGGGCCCGCAATTCGTGGCTGACGCCCTCGGCACCGCACAGGACGCGCTCCGCGTACACTTCATCGACAACACCGACCCCGACGGCATTGACCGCGTCTTCGACGCGCTCGGCCAGCGCCTCGGCACGACCTTGGTGCTGGTGACCTCGAAGTCGGGCAGCACGCCCGAACCCCGCAACGGCCAGATCGAGGCCGCCCTGCGCTGGAAGCAAGCGGGCCTGTCTTTTGCCGCGCATGCGGTCGCCGTCACCGGCGAAGGCAGCCAACTCGATAAAGTCGCCGTCGCCGAGCGTTGGCTCGCCCGTTTCCCCATGTGGGATTGGGTCGGTGGCCGCACCAGCGAACTCGGCCCCGTCGGACTCTTGCCGGCCGCGCTGCAAGGCCTCGACATCGACGGCCTCCTAGCGGGCGCCAAGGCCATGGACGCCCTGACCCGCCGCCCGGAGATCGCAAAGAACCCGGCGGCCCAGCTGGCATTGGCTTGGCATCATCTCACCGAAGGCCGTGGCACCAAGGCCATGGTCGTGCTCCCCTACAAGGATCGCCTCCTGCTCTTTTCCCGCTACCTCCAGCAGCTCGTCATGGAGTCGCTCGGCAAGGAACATGACCTCGCTGGTCGCCAGGTCTTCCAAGGCCTGACCGTCTACGGCAACAAAGGCTCCACCGACCAGCACGCCTACGTGCAGCAGCTGCGCGATGGCGTGAACAACTTCTTCGCCGTCTTCATCGAAGTACTGCAAGACCGCCGCGGCGCCTCGCCGGAAGTCGAGCCTGGCATCACCTCAGGCGACTACCTGCAGGCCTTCCTCTTGGGCTCGCGCGAAGCGCTTTCGGGCAGTGGACGCGCCAACCTCACGATCACCATCCAGACCGTCGATGCACGCTCCGTCGGCATGCTCATCGCCCTCTTCGAACGCGCCGTAGGTCTTTACGCTAACCTATTGTCCATCAACGCTTACCACCAGCCAGGCGTCGAAGCTGGCAAGAAAGCCGCGACCGAGACCCTCAAAATCCGCGCCCAGGCCTTGGCGGGGCTGGCCAAGACCCCCGGCCAGTGGCTCACCACAACGCAGCTCTGCGAGCAAATTGGTCTTGTCGGGTCGGAGGAACTGGTGTTCAAAGTTCTCCTGCACGTTTCCTCCAACCCGGGACCTGTTAAACGACAGGAATCGGTGGACCCCGAGAAAACGGCTTTTAGCCATTCTTAACCCCTTTTACTCCCCAAATACCCCATGAATAAGTCCGTAAATCTGGTCCTCCGCATCGTCGGCGTCCTCGCCGCGATCGCTGCCTGCGTCTTCGCTTACCTGCTGAAGGGTAAGGTCGACACCGCCATGGCCAACACCGCCTGGACCACGACCGACGCCGAAATTTTGGCCAACAAGCAGTTCGACCTCCGCATGGTGGACATCAACACCAAGGCCAAGAGCCTCTTGGAAACCAAGCGCGCCAAGATCACCGAACTCGAAGGCAACGTGAAGGACCTCACCGCCGACGTCGCTGACAAGAAGCAGAAGATCGAAGGCCTCACCGCCAACGTCACCACCCTCGAAGGCGAACGCGCCGAGCTCACCCGCAAGCGCGACGAACTCAACGGCCAGCTGGCCGAAGCCAACAGCAAGAAGGACTCCCTGACCGCCGAACTCAACTCCGCCAAGGAAGAGCTCGCCAAGGACAAGGAGAAGATCGCCGCCCTCTTCACCAAGGAACAGCTCGACGCCGAAATCGCCAAGGCCAACAAGGCTGAAGAAAGCCGCAACACGGCCACCCAGAAGTACGTCCAGCTCTACAACTGGACCGTCGCTACGACCGGCAACAAGCCGCCCTATCCTCGCGATCCCCTCCTCGAAGAGAAGGTCGACACCGTCCAGATCGAGTTCGGTCCGGAAACCATCAAGACCCGCATCGTGGTGATCGACCCCTCGAAGGGCCTCGTCTCCTTCTCCGTCGGCGAACTCAACAACATCAAGCCGCAGACCGGCTTCTACGTGCGCATCAACAACGAGAACGTTGGCCAGGTCCGCATCGAAGCCGTCCAGGCTGCCCTCTCCACCGCGCAGATCCTGCCGGGTGCCAAGATCGAGCAGTTCACCCGCGGTGGCGTCGTGACGCTGGTGCCCTTCACCGGTAAGATCGCCAACAACTAAGCCGTCCATGCGCGCCCTTTTCGTCCTCGCCGCCGCCGTCGCCCTCTTGGGCTTGGTCGGCTGTGAGACGACGGAAAAGCCCATCGACTCGACCTTGCCCCAAGCCCAACCGGCCTCCTGGCAAGGCGGCCTGCCCGGTTTGAATTCCCCGGGCGGCTCGGGTTTCCGCTAAGATGCCTTCGGCCTCCGCAGACGCACACGGGTCCCCTCGTGGAGCGTCCGGCAGGCTGCTCGTCGTCGCGACCCCGCTCGGCAACCTCGGCGACATCACGGAGCGCGCCAAGGCCGAGTTGGCGGCGTGCGACGTCGTC
>RFQN01000177.1 GCA_009924965.1 Verrucomicrobiota bacterium | reverse complement strand
CTCCTACGTGTTCAAGCAGCCCGAAGCCCAGGAAGACATCGACAAGTGCATGGAAGCCCTCGAGGGCTGCCCGGTCGACGCCATCGGCAAGGACGGCGAATAAGCCGGCTCCCGCCGACCGACGAAGCCCCGGACCTCCGGGGCTTTTTCATGCCCGCTTGCGGACTCGACCTCCCGCGTCGCCACTGGTTACGCTCGGCGCATGAGCGTGAAGATCTCCTGCGAGTACCTCGGCGACCTGCGCGTGCGCGCCCAACATGGGCCGTCCGGCAATGCGCTCCTGACCGACGCGCCCGTCGACAACCATGGCAAGGGCGAAGCGTTCTCGCCGTCCGACCTCGCCGCCACCGCCGTCGGCACGTGCATCCTGACGATCCTCGGCATCCAAGCCAAGAGCCTCGGCGCCGACTTCCGCGGCGCGCGCGTCGCGGTCGAGAAGCACATGACGACCGTGCCTCCGCGGCGCATCGCCCGTCTCGACCTCCGTATCTCCATGCCCGCCGGCATCGCCGAAGACCTCCGCCCACGCTTGATGCGGGCCGCCGAAGCGTGCCCGGTGAAGCAGTCGCTGCACCCCGACATCGTTATCGCGATGGACTGGAGTTGGGGAGCGTGAGCGAGACGGCGCAAAGACGCGCCAGCTCAGCATCGTCCACTTCTTAGGCACGGACCGCACCACGTACGGTCCTCCTGATCTCCTTTACAGGAGATGGGTCGCTTCAGCGCTCAGTGCGAGCAGCCGCAACCGCCGGAGCCGCAACCGCCTTGCTTCTGCTGCGCGGCGGGTTCTTCGGAGCAGCAACCACCGCCCGAACCTTCGGACGAACAGCAGCCGCCTTCGGATTCGCCGGAGCCGCAGCCGCCGCCACCGCAGCAACCGCCTGCTTGATGCGGATGGCCATGGGCGAGTTCGGTGAGTTCGGCGGCGCGCACGGAGACGACCTTGACGTCGAAGGTCAGCGTCTTGCCGGCGAGTTCATGGTTGCCGTCGAGGACGGCTTCCTGGGCGTCGACGTGGCGGATGACGAGCACGCGCATCCCGAGATTGGTCTCGGCGTGGAAGCGCATGCCGACTTCCACCTTGTTGGCGCCGAAACGGTCGAGGGGGACGCGCTGGATCAGCTTGTCGCTGTATTCGCCATACGCGTCGGCGGGCTGGACGACGACGACCTTGGTGTCGCCGGCGCTCAGGCCTTCGAGGCCCTGTTCGAGGCCCGGGATGATGTTGCTGGCGCCGTGGAGGTATTCCATCGGGCCATGGCCGGCCGACGTGTCGAGGACGTTGCCCTTGTCGTCCTTCAGGGTGTATTCGATGCCGACGACGGTTTCTTTGGAGACGCGCATGTGGGTGAGAAGAGGCGTGAAAAGTATCGGACCCACCGAGGGAGGCAAGGGGAACCCGCCGTTTTCGGCCTCCCTGTCAGGGCGCCGTCATCTAAACCTTGACCCTCGGAACGGCCTTCGCTTGCTTCTCCCTCCTGCTGTGTGGGGCCGTAGCTCAGTTGGTAGAGCGCGTCGTTCGCAATGACGAGGCCGTGAGTTCGAACCTCATCGGCTCCACCAGCAGGGTTCCTTTTAGGCCGTGGGTGGCTCCTGCTCCTCGGCTTCCTCTGGCCCATCCAAATTCAGCAGCAGCCGCGTTTCCGCGTCGGGCAGCTCCGCGACCTTGGTCATCTTCTTGGCGATCTTCCGGTGGCGGTCGGTCGCGTCGGTGACCACGGAGCTCGCCTCCTCCAGCTTCTTGTTGATCTTCTCCAGCAGGTCCCCGAAGGTGCCGAAGTCTTTTTTGACCGCCCCAAGAAGTTTGGCGATTTCGGCCGACTTCTTCTGCACGACCAAGGTCTGGAAGCCCACACGCAAGGAATGGATCAGCGCCATCATCGTGGAAGGCCCGGCGACGACGACGCGTTTTTCCTTGAGGGCTTTCTCGATGCCCGGGAAGCGTAAGACTTCCGCGTAGAGGCCCTCGGTCGGCAGGAAGAGAATGGCGAAATCGGTCGTGCGCGGAGGATTGATGTATTTGGTGATGTCCGTGGCGAAGCCCAGCACGCTGGCCGCCAGGTCCTTCTGCGCTTGGAGCAACGCTGCCGAGTCGCCGACCTCGGCCGCGGCCACGATGCGGTCATAGTCTTCGCGGGGGAACTTGGAGTCGACCGGCAGGTAGACTGGGCCCTCTTCGTTGCCGGGCAGGACGATCGCGAACTCGACCGAATCGGCGCCGCGTTCCTTGGGCCGGAAGTTTTTGACGTATTGTTTCTCCGGCACCAGCGAATCGGACAGGAGGCTCTCCAGGAACGTCTCCCCCCAGACGCCGCGGGTCTTCACGTTGCCCATCACGCGCTTCAGGTCGTTGAGGTTGGCGGTGATTTGCTGGACTTCGCCCAGGCCCTTGCTGACAGCTTCCAATCGCTCCGAGACCTGCTTGAAGCTTTCACCGAGCCGGGCCTCCAAGGTCTTTTGGAGTTTCTCCCCGACGACTTCACGCATTTCGTTCAGGCGGCGTTCGTTGTCCGCACGCATCAGCTCCAAAGCCTTTTCGACGTTTTTCTGCAGTTCGGTGGTTTTGAGCGCCGTCTCCGCGGAGAAGTCGGCGACGGACTTCGCGGATTCGCGGCGGGATTCAGCGAGCGCCGCCACGACTTCCAAGCGCGAGTCGCGGAGGCCGTCGGTCAATTCTTTCCGGAGTTCGCCGGCTTGCAGCGCTTGCGCGGCCCGCAGGCGTTCGGTTTCCTTGCTAATGTCTTCGCGGACGATCCTGGCGATGCTTTCAGCTTCGCGCGCCTTTTCCTCGGGCGTCGGTCCGGGCGGGTGATTTTTCCGGTTGAGGAAAACGCCGAGGCCAACCGTACAGGCGACCACGACGAGGCAAATGATGAAGGTCTCCATGGAATCGAGGAAGGCTACTCTACCCAGCGTGGCGCGTTCCGCAACCCCATCACCGCGGGTCGCTGTCGATGGCCAGCGCGTTGCCCACGGTCCAAGCCGCTTCGTAGGCGGCGATGTAGTCGGCGGACGACCAAGCGGGTTCGGCTGGTTCGCCGCCGAGGCCGGCGAGGAAGCCATACCGGATGCCGTGCGCGATCCGCCGCCGGCGCGGGGTCAGGCGCTTGGTCACCCACTCGTCGACGAGGAGGGTGCGTTCGGTGGGTTCGGTCGAAAAGACGGAGCGGCCGACTTGCCAGGCGACGATGGAGGCATGCAGGAGGTCGGAGATGCCGCGGTTCTGGAGGAAGGGGCAGGGGCCGCCGGCCTTGCCTTGCTCGATGTGCTTGCGGATCTCCAAGGCCAAGGCGACTTGCCAGCGTTCTTCCATAGTGAGGAGGCCGAAGTCGAATTCAGGGTCATCGGCCGCCGCGTCCTTGAGTTCGGCCCGGGCATAGGCCCGCCATTTGGCCAACCAGGCGTCCCAAGCTTCCGTGCCGCGACGTGGGGGCTTGCCTAGCCATTCAGGAATGTCTTCGCGCATAGGGTACCTAGGGCCTATTTAAGAGGGTTTTTTAGGGAATTGTCCACTTAAAAGGGTGAAATAATGTTCACCTTAGGCGGCCTTCTGGGCTGCCCTGGGCGTGGCTTGAGGCACCCCCCTAAAGATTCCTCCAAAAACCACCTTTTCCGTCGAACTATTCCTCACCTTTGGTGTTAATCCCTTCACCCCCCACCTCCAGTGAATTGCCCTTCGACCCCTTCGCAACCGCGCACGCTTTCGCCGTTGTTCCTCCTCGCGGCTGTTAGCCTCGCCCTGGCGCCCGCCTCCTTTGCCCAGACAGCCGCTCCTGCTGCGCCGGCGGTCGCCGCTCCGGCCGCC
>RFQN01000176.1 GCA_009924965.1 Verrucomicrobiota bacterium | reverse complement strand
CCGCTGATGATCTCGGGCACGATCACCGACGCCTCCGGCCGCACCCTCACCGGCCAGACGACCGAAGCCTTCTGGAACTCCGTCCGCCACGCCCAGCCGGTCAGCGTCGGCATGAACTGCGCCCTCGGCGGCGAGCAGATGCGCCCGCACATCGCCGAGCTGGCGAAACGCGCCGACATCTTCGTCTCCTGCTACCCGAACGCGGGCCTGCCGAACCCACTGTCGCCGACGGGCTTCCCCGAGGGGCCGGAGGACACCGCCGCCATCCTCGAGACCTTCGCCCGCGACGGCCTCGTGAACATCGTCGGCGGGTGCTGCGGCACCACGCCCGGCCACATCGCCGCGATCCGCCGCCGCACCGAGAAGTATCCGCCCCGCGTCCCCGGCGCCGTCACGCCCGCGCTGAAGCTCTCCGGCCTCGAGCCGCTCAACATCGTCGGCGGCCCCGGCACCTTCGTGAACGTCGGCGAACGCACCAACGTCGCCGGCTCCAGGATCTTCAAGGGCCACATCGAGCGCGACGACTACCGCGCGGCCCTACGCGTCGCCAAGCAGCAGATCGAAGCCGGCGCCACGGTCATCGACATCAACTTCGACGCGGGCCTGCTCGACGGCGTGGCCGCGATGACGAAGTTCCTGAACATGGCCGCAACGGAGCCCGACATCTGCCGGGTACCGTTCATGATCGATTCGTCGAACTTCGACATCATCGAGGCCGGCCTGCGCTGCGTGCAGGGCAAGGCCATCGTGAACTCGCTCTCCCTCAAGGAAGGCGAAGCCGAATTCATCCGTCGCGCCCGCTTGTGCCGCCGCTACGGGGCCGCCATGATCGTCATGGCGTTCGACGAAAAGGGCCAGGCCGCCACGCTCGCCGACAAGGTCCGCATCTGCGTCCGCGCTTACGGCATCCTCACCCAGCAGGCCGGCATCGACCCGCAGGACATCATCTTCGACGCCAACATCCTGACGGTCGGGACGGGCATGGCCGAACACAACCGCTACGCGCTCGACTTCATCGAGGCCGTCACGGAGATCAAGCGCCTTTGCCCCGGTGCCCGCACCTCGGGCGGCTTGTCCAACGTGTCCTTCGCGTTCGCCGGCAACAACCCCGTCCGCGAGGCCATCCACTCGGTCTTCCTCTACCACGCGATCAAGGCCGGCCTCGACATGGCCATCGTCAACGCGGGCATGCTCGAGGTCTACACCGAGATCGACCCGGAGCTGCGCGACCTCGTCGAGGACCTGGTGCTCTGCCGCCGCGACGACGCCACGGACCGCCTCATGGAGGCCGCCCCGCGCTTCGCCGCGACCAAGACGGCCGGCGCCGACACTTCCAAGAAGAACGAATGGCGCCAGCTGGGCGTCGAAGCCCGCCTTGAGCACGCCTTGGTGAAAGGCATCGACGACCACGTCGTCGCCGACACCGAGGAGGCCCGCGTCAAGCTCGGCCGCCCGCTGCTCGTCATCGAAGGCCCGCTGATGGACGGCATGCGCGTCGTCGGCCAGCTCTTCGGCGAGGGCAAGATGTTCCTCCCCCAGGTCGTGCGCTCCGCCAAGGTCATGAAGACCGCGGTCGCCCACCTCGAGCCGTTCATGGCCGCCGAGAAGGTCGGCGGCTCCACCCAGGGTTCCTTCCTCATCGCGACCGTCCGCGGCGACGTCCACGACATCGGCAAGAACATCGTCGGGGTGGTGCTGGCCTGCAACAACTACGCCGTCACCGACCTCGGCGTGATGACGCCCACGGAAAAGATCGTCTCCGAGGCCCTGCGCCTCAAGCCCGACTTCATCGGCCTGTCCGGCCTGATCACGCCGTCGCTCGAGGAGATGGTCACGGTCGCCAAGGAGCTGAAGCGCGCGGGCATCCGCACGCCCTTGCTCATCGGCGGCGCCACGACCTCCAAGGAACACACCGCCATCAAGCTCGCCGAACACTACGACGGCCCGATGGTCCACGTCGGCGACGCCTCGCTGGTGACGACGGTCTGCAGCGACCTGCTCAACCCCACCAAGCGCGAAGGCTTCGTGACGGACCTGCAGACCGAACAAGCGGCCCTGCGCGAGGCCTACGATAAGCAGCAGCCCGCGGTGGTCATCCCGCTCGCCGAGGCCCGCAAGCGTCCGCTCGTGACGACCAGCCCGATCGCGCCGGCGCCCCGCCAACCCGGCGTGCACCTGTTCGAACGCATCGACCCGGCTGCGGTCGCCGAGATCATCGACTGGACGCCGTTCTTCGTGACGTGGTCCCTCCGCGGCGCTTTCCCCCAGATCTTCAAGTCCGAGAAATACGGCGCCGAGGCCCGTAAGCTCTTCGACGCCGGCCGCCGCGAGCTCGAGGACCTTATCCGCCAAAACCGCGTCCACCTCCGTGGCGTCGCCGGCCTCTGGGCCGCCCGCCGCGTGGGCGACGACGTCGAGGTCTTCGCGGACGCCGCCCAGGCCCAGAAGCTGGGACGCTTCCACTTCCTGCGCGACCAACGCCAGCGGCCGAAGGTCGATACCTGCCGCTCATTGGCCGACCTCGTGTCTGCCGACAAGGGCGACCACCTCGGCGCCTTCGCCGTCACCGCGGGCCAGGAGATCGAAGACTACGCGGCGTCCTTCAAGGAGACCGACCCTTACCGCCAGATCCTCATCCAAGCCTTGGCCGACCGCCTCGCCGAAGGTTGCGCGGAATGGCTGCACCGCGAGGTGCGCACGAAGCTCTGGGGTTATGCACCGCACGAAGCCCTGACGGTGGAAGAGCTCGTCGACGAGCAATACGCGGGGCGCCGTCCGGCCGCGGGCTACCCTGCCTGCCCGGAACACACCGAGAAGGGCGAGATCTGGCGCTTGCTCAACGCCGACCGCCTGCGCTGCACGCTGACCGAATCCTTCGCGATGAACCCCGCCGCCTCCGTGAGCGGGCTCTACTTCGGCCACCCGCAGTCGATCTACTTCGACGTCGACAACGTCGGCCGCGACCAAGTGGAGGATTACGCCGCCCGCAAGGGTTGGTCCATCGCCGAGACCGAGAAGTGGCTCCGGCCGGTGCTCGGCTACAAGACCTAAGGATGGACGCGCGCGAACGCCAGAAGCTCGTCGACACGCTCGGGGCCGAAGACGCCGCGGCGGTCGAACGCTTCCTCGGCGAGGGCTGTGCGCTGTGCCTGCTCGTGGAGACCGCCGACCAAGCCGAACAGGATTGGCCCGAATGGGCGCGCGCCGCCGCCGTGCTGCAACGCTGGCTCGAAGCCCGCGGCCGCACCGCCGAGGCGACGCGCAAGCTCGGCTACCTCACCTGCACGCACGACGGCTACCGGAACGTCGCGACCAGCCTGCGCCCGCCACTGCCGCAAGCCGTCGCCCGCATGCTCAAGGACCACGGCTTCGCGGAGGGCTGAGGGCGCTTCGCGTCCCAAGCTGTTCGTGGTCAGAGACCAGTCTAGGCCGCTTAAACCAACCGGGGCATCACGAACGGCCTGAACCCTTGATGGCCTTCAACAACCCACTGACGGCACAAGTCGCCGCCAGCGACAGGCCATAGACGAGCAAACCCGGGATCCATCCGCCCACCACGGTGGCCACCAACTGGGCCCCGTCGGCATAGGCCTCGCTAGGCGGAGCCGGCATCCTCTGCCATACATCGAAATGAGTCGCCACGCCGAGGAACACGGCGAACCAAATGCCGAGCACGCCGGCGGCAGCGAAGGCGAGCCGACCACGCCAACCGACGGCGCGGTGGGTGAGGATGGCGCAGCCGACGCACGCGACCACCCCCACCAGCAAATGGACCGACGCCACGTAAGGCTGGGCGATGTGCCCTTGGAGGCTAGCCAGCCGGGCGGCACCGACCAAGGCAACCGAGGTAAGCAGGCAGCCGACCGCCGCAAGGATGGGGTTCTTGCCAACGCCTGGACGAGCCACGGCCACGGCGGAAGGTTGCGAC
>RFQN01000175.1 GCA_009924965.1 Verrucomicrobiota bacterium | reverse complement strand
GGCTTGTGGCGAGGTTGGGCGCATTGCTGGCGGACGTGTCCCAGCGATGGACGAGGTTGGCGTCGTAGGCGACGGTCCGGGTCACGCGTTCCTTGGCATCGACGGCGCCGGGGAAGTCCTTGGCGGCGGGGTGCGCGGTGACTTGGGCGACCGGGAGTGCCATGTAGGCTTGGATGGTCTTATGCAGTTCGGCGCGTTCGGCTTCGGCGGGCTGCACGAAAGGAGCCTTCGGCTTAGGGGCGATGTCTTCGGGCTTGGTCGCGGCAAACGCGCTGAAAGCAAGCAAGAGCGGGAGCAGGGCTTTGATCATGGGGTTGCCCCGATGACACCGACAAACCCTGCCGTTTCCAGCGAAAACCGCTAAATGACCGACAGGGGTCTTAACGGAAGACGACCGTCTTGTGGCCGGCTAAGAGCACGCGGTCTTCGACCACGGCGCGGAGCCCGCGGGCGAGCACGACCTTCTCGATGTCCTTGCCCAGCTGCACCATGTCGTCGGGCGTGTCCGAGTGGTCGACGCGGATCACGTCCTGCTCGATGATCGGGCCTTCGTCGAGCTCCGGCGTCACGAAGTGGCACGTCGCCCCGATGAGCTTCACGCCGCGGCGGTGAGCCTGGTGGTAGGGCTTGGCGCCGGCGAACGAGGGCAGGAACGAGTGGTGGATGTTGACGATCTTGCCGGCGAAGTTGCGGCACAGCTCCTCGTCGAGCACCTGCATGTAGCGCGCGAGCACGATGAGGTCGGCCTGCGCGTCGCGGAAGAGCTGTTCCATGCGGCGGTAGGCGGCGTGCTTGTTCTCGGGCGTCACCGGCACGTAGTGGAACGGGATGCCGTGGGCTTCCACGACCTTGCGGTGCGCCTCATGGTTGGAGATGACGCAAGGGACGATGAAGCGGAAGTCCTGTGAGACTTGGCGGGCGAGCAGGTCGTAAAGGCAGTGCTCCTGCTTGGAGCAGAGCAGGACGACGCGGCGGGGCTTGTCGGAGTCCGACAGCGTCCATTCCAGGTTGAACTGCTGGGCCAGGGGGCTGAAATGGCGGCTGAAATCTTCGGGCGCGAAATCCAAGGACGACGCCTTGATCTCCATGCGCATGAAGAAGCGCGAGAGCTCGTGCTCGGTGTGCTGGCTGGCCTCGGTGATCCAGCCGCGGTGCTGGGCGACAAACGTGGAGACCGCCGCCACGATGCCGGAGGCGTCGGGGCAGGAGAAGCTCAGGGTCAGCGTGCGGTCCATGCCGGAGGATGGCCCCGGGGGCGGCCCTGCGTCAAGACCGCGTCCTTATTGGGCGTTCGCGGCCTGGTTGTCGCCTTGGGCCTCGTCCTTCCCGGCCATGGCTTCGTTCTTGGAGCCGAAGAGCGTGGACTTCGCCGGCTTGGCGCCGGGCTTGGTCGGCGGGAAGTTGGCGGGCATCCACGGCTTGAGCGGCGTGAGCATCGTCTTCATCGAATCGGTGTAGGGCCAACCGAAGTTCGCGAAGTAGGGCCCGAGGTTGGCGCCGGCCTCCTTGGACCAGGTGCGGACGAAGATGTCCTTCTTCCGCTCGTCGGAATCGTGCTTCGACAGCGCACCGAGCGCTTCCTTGATCTTCTTCTCTTCCTTGAAGATCTCGGCGAGGCGGGTCTCGGCGGCGGCCTTCTCGTCGTCCTTCTTCTCGCGGACCGCGGCCTTGATCTTGAGGTCGAGCTGGTGCTTTTCCTTGTCGAGCGCCTCCTGTTGCTTCTCGACCTCGCGGCCGGCGATGCCGAGGTTCTTCTTCACGAGACCGTCGGCCTTCTTGATGTCCTTGCGGCCGCCGAGTTCGGCGAAGGTCTGCTGCAGGCTGATCCAGCCGAACTGCTTCACCGGGTAGTAGTATTGCGAGAGCAGATGGAAGGCCGAGTCCGCGTGGGCCTTCGGGTCGAGGGCCATCTCGGCCGCCATCGCCGCCATGTCCTCGCCGTGGCCGTCGCCGAGCTTCTTGCCGGCGATCTTCTCCATGCCTCCGTCCAGGTCTTCATGAGTTCGGAGGCGTCGGCGTAGGACAGCTCACGGATGTGCTTGGAGGGCACGGAGACGACCATCTTGTCGCAGATCATCTCAGCCCACGGCGCCGGGGCGAGGCGGCTGTTTTCCCATTCGGCGCGGGTGGTCTTGCCGAGCGTGAAGTTCGGGGCTTCGACGGCGCCGACGATTTCGATGCGGACCTGGTCGCGGGACTTGCCGTTTTTGTCGTTGCCCGGCATCTCAATGTAGATCGGCCCGCCGAAGGGGTTGGCGAGCTCGACCACGCGCTTATTCAGGGCGATGGTGTTCGTGATGACCGGGAAGCGGTGCCAGTCCTCGCGCTTGATGGCGAAATCGCTGGTGATGTCGTCGTTGTGGCAGCCGATTCGCGCGACGAGGCCCATGCCGATGTCGCCGGCGGGGATGCGGAAGGTGATGCGTTCGCCGGGCGCGGCGTAGGTGCCGGTGGAATGCCAGCGGGAGCGGTTGACCGGGATGCTGACCGCCGTGATCACGCGGTCGGCGGGCTCGAGGACCTTGCCGGGGAAGGCGTCCGCGTCCGGGTGGGGGACGCAGTGGTCGGGGTCGATCTTGGCCCAGAATTCCTGCACGGTCTTGCGGAGGGCGGCGCGTTTGGCGCCGTCGCCGCTCGCGACGTGGAAGGGGGCGCTGGGCGAGGCGCGGAGTTCGTGGCCGGCCTTGATCTCTTTCTTCAGCGGAGCCTTAGCGTCACCGAGGTGGGCCTGGACGATGCGATTGGAGACGGTCTTGTAGAAGCGGTTGAACTTGGGGAGCTCTTCCGTGACGACGACGGGCGGCTTGACGGGTTCCGGCGGCTTCGGCGGCTCGACGACGGGTGGCGGCGTGACGACGACGACGGGGGGCGGTTCGACTTTCGGGGTTTCGACGACGACAGGGGGCTTCTCGACGACGACAGGCGTCACTTCGACGGCTGGGGTAGGGCGCTGGTTCAACTCCGACAGGCGCTGTTGGAGTAGGTAGGCAGCGACGAGACCGAGGAACGCGAACAGCACCCAGAAGAGCGGGTTGGACAGGAAGCTGCCTTCTTCGGGTTGCTCCTTGGGAGGGCGCGCCGAAGGGCGTAGGGGTTGGCGTTTGGAGGGCGGAACTGCCATGCTCTCGCTACTTTTTGGCCTTTTGAAGTCGGGTCAACCCATGGGTTGGGGGCTAAGGTATCTTCCTGTGGGATTGACCAAGGGGGCTGGCCTCCTACTTTGACCCCTTTCACCTCTCTACAGATGGCTAAGACCTTGTTCCAAAAAGTCTGGGAAGCGCACACGGTGCGTCAGCTGCCCAACGGGCAGACCCAACTCTTCATCGGCACCCACCTCATCCATGAGGTGACCAGTCCGCAGGCCTTCGGGATGCTCCGGGACCTAGGCCTCAAGGTGAAGTACCCCCAGCGCACGTTCGCGACGGTCGACCACATCGTCCCGACGAACGAGCTGAAGGAACCCTATTCCGACCCGATTGCGCAGGAAATGATCGAGGCCCTCCGTAAGAATACGAAGGACTTCGGCATCCGCTTCTTCGACACCAACACGGGCACCCAAGGCATCGTCCACATGGTCGGTCCGGAGCAGGGCATCACCCAGCCGGGTACGACCATCGCTTGCGGCGACTCCCACACGGCGACCCACGGGGCCTTCGGCGCCATCGCCTTCGGCATCGGCACCACGCAGGTCCGCGACGTGCTCGCCACCCAGACATTGGCCCTGAGCCCCCTCAAGGTCCGTCGCATCGAGGTCAACGGCCAGCTCGCCCCGGGCGTCTACGCCAAGGACGTCATCCTCCACATCATCCGCGTGCTTGGCGTGAATGGCGGCATCGGTTACGCTTACGAATACGCCGGCTCGACCTTCGACAACTTCTCCCTCGAGGAGCGCATGACGGTCTGCAACATGTCCATCGAAGGCGGCGCCCG
>RFQN01000174.1 GCA_009924965.1 Verrucomicrobiota bacterium | reverse complement strand
GGTCTTCGCCAAGCTCCAGCGCCTACACCTGGGTTTCTTCGCCAAGCTCCCGACCGGTGACCTGCTTCAGCGCGTGATCAACGACGCCAACTCCGTCCGCTTGGTATTGGTCGACATCTCCAACGACCTGTTGGTGCAGCCCCTGACGATGGTGTTCGCGCTGGGGTACGTCATCTGGCTCTGCCTCTCCAAGCCGGATGGGTTCTGGTTCTTGGGGTGTCTCCTCGTGGTGCCGGCGGCGGTCTTCTTGGTCCGCTTCATCGGCATGGCGATCCAGAAGCGCGCCCGCTCGGGCTTGGTTTCCGCGTCCGACCTCAACGGCATCGCCGTCGAGAACCTGCAGGCCGCGCGCGATGTCCGGGCTTATGGTTTACAGGACCGTGAATGCGCGCGCTTCGACGCCGCCAGCCGCGAAGGGCTGCGCATCCAGGCCAAACTGGTCCGTTACGAGAAGGCCTTGTCCCCTTTGTTGGAGATTTCGGCCGCGGCTGGGATCGCCTTGGCCATCGGCGTCGGCGCGAGCATCGGCTTCCGCTTCGAGGAACTGCTGGCACTCATCGCCGCCTTCTACATGGCCTACGGCCCGTTGAAGCGCATCGGCTACGTGAGCAGCCGCATGAGCATGGCCGAGCCCGGCTTGGAGCGCTTGGCGGAGATCCTCGAGGCGCCGGTGGAGGTCGACGACGCACCGGACGCCCGGTCGCTGGGTCGCGTGCGCGGGGACCTGCGTCTGGATGGCCTGACGTTCGCCTACGGCGACGAACCAGTCCTGCGCGACGTCACGCTTAGCATCCCGGCCGGTCAATCGGTGGCGTTGGTCGGCCCCAGCGGCGCCGGCAAGAGCACGTTCGTGAACCTAGTGCCGCGCTTCTTCGACCCGCGCTCTGGGTCAATTCAGGTCGACGGCTATGATCTGCGGTCGGTGAAGCAGGCGGACTTGCGCGCCAACATCGCCTTGGTCTCGCAGGAGCCAGTGCTGTTCAACGAAACCATCGCCGACAACATTCGCTTAGGCCGTCCCTCGGCCACCGAGGCCGAGGTCCAGGAAGCCGCCCGCCTGGCCGGGGCTTGGGAGTTCATCTCGGCGCAGCCCCAAGGGTTCGACACCTTGGTCGGCGAGCGCGGTTCGCGCCTGTCCGGCGGCCAACGGCAACGCATTTCCATCGCCCGCGCCTTCCTCAAGGATGCGCCGATCCTGATCCTCGACGAGGCCACGTCCGCCTTGGACACCGATACCGAGCGGAGCATTCAGCAGTCGCTGGCGCAGTTGATGAAAGGCCGAACGACGCTCATCGTCGCCCACCGCTTCTCCACCATCCGCGACGTCGACCGCGTCTTGGTCTTCGACGGCGGCCGGGTCGTCGCGGACGGCCCGCGCGAGGAGGTCTATCGCTCCAACGAGCTCTTCCGCCGCCTGTGGGATAACCAAGCCCAAGGCGTTTCCTGATGCGCATCCTGGTGGTCAAGTTCTCCGGCCTGCGCGGAGCCCTCGCCACCACGGCAGCCTTCCGTTCGCTGAAGGAGCGGCATCCGAGCGCCCGGGTCACCTTCGTCACGAGCCCCGGCAGCGAGGCCGGCTTGGAGGGCTGTCCCGTCGTCGGTGAGGTCGTCGCCTTCGATCCGCAGGCCAGCGCCTGGGAGGCCTGGGCCTTGCTCAACCACCTGCGTCGCCAGCGTTTCGACGCTGCGGTCGCCTTGGGCGTGGATCCTTTGTCGCGGCGGCTGGTGGCGTGGAGCCGGGCCACTAAGCGAGCCTGCGCCGGGCAGCCTTCGTGGGCGCTCTTCCCTTGGTTCCATCAGGTGGTGACGGGCTCCGTGGCCGATCCGCACGAGGCCTCACGCGACCATGCGGTCATGGCCGCCGTGTTCGGTTTGGCGCACGAAGTCCCTGGGCTCTGGTATGCGGCGTCGCGCATGGAGGAGCACGGCTTCCTCGTTGAGCCGCGGCGCTACGCCGTCCTCCATCCCGGCGCTTCGCGCGCGGACCAGGTCTTCGAACTCGATAAATGGGCGAAGGTCGGCCGCGAACTGCTCGCCGCCCGGCGGGTGGAGCGCATCATGGCGGAGGCCTTGTGCGGCCTGATCGGCCCGGCGGCCCAGGCGACCCGCGGTGGGCTGGGCATGCCGCAGTTGGCCAAGCTCATCAGCGAGGCCCGTCTGTTCTTGGGGGCCGACTCGCCGATCCTGCAGCTGGCCGCGGCGGTGAACACCCCGGTGGTCGGTGTGTTCGGTCCGTCGGATTACATCCGCTCCCGCCCCTGGGGGGTGCTGCATCGGATTGTCCGCGTGGATACGACGCCTTTCGAGGGTGAGGCATCGGAGGACTATCGCCGCCGGATGGACCGGGCCTTGGCCCGCATCACGGCCGACCAGGTCGTCCGCGCCGCCGAAGAGGTCCTGCAGCTGAGCGCGCCTTGATGCGTTCGCTTGACCCCAGCCAGCGGGCACGGACTGTAAGCCTGTGAGCGTCGCGAGTTCCCATTACGATGCGGTCATCATCGGCGCCGGCATGTCCGGCCTCGCCGCGGCCGTGCGTCTGGGGATGTTCGGCCAGAAGGTCCTCGTGCTCGAGCGGCACAACGCCGCCGGCGGGCTCAATTCCTTCTACGCGCGCGGCCAGCGCAAGTACGACGTCGGCCTGCACGCGTTGACCAATTGGGTGCCCGAAGGCGCCAAGGGCGCGCCGTTGGTCAAACTGATGCGTCAGCTCCGGATCCGCCGCGAAGAGCTCGACCTGTGCCCGCAGGTCGGTTCGCGCGTCACGATGGCGGGACGGAATCTCCGCGTGAACAACTGCTTCGCCGACTTCGAGGCGGACGTCGCCCGCGAGTTCCCGCGTTCCATCGACCGTTTCCGCGCGCTCGACGCCTATCTCTCTGGCCTGGACGAGGCCGCCTTGGAGGCACCGGGAGGTTCCGCCCGCGCGCTGCTGGATGAGCGCTTGGGCGATCCGCTGCTGCGCGACATGCTGCTCTTGCCGACCTGCTTTTACGGCAGCGCCGTCGAAGACGATATCGAAGTCTCGCAGTTCGCGGTCATGTGGCGTTCCTTGTTCAAGGAAGGCTTCGCGCGTCCGTTCATCGGCGTCCGTCAGGTCATCCGCTTGCTTGTAGATCGTTGCCGTGAGCATGGGGTGGAGCGCCGCATGAAGTGCGGGGTCCGCCGCCTTGAGGTCCGTGGCGACCGCGTGGCCGCGCTGGCGCTCGACGACGGCACGGAAGTCACCGCCGACCGCGTGTATTCCTCGGCGGGCGCGGTGGAGACCTTGCGCCTGCGTTCCGATCAGGCGCCGGAAGTCGGCGCGAACGACGTCGGTCGGCTGGGCTACGCCGAGACCATCGCCACCTACGAGCCGCAGGCCTTCGCCGGCTTCGGCTGGAGGGACACCATTATCTTCTTCTGCGACGAAGAACAGTTCTCCTACCGCGCGCCCGCCGACCTCGTGGACCCGCGTTCCGGCGTGGTCTGCATCCCGAACAATTACCAGTACGGCGCTGGCCGCGCCCTTGAGGAAGGCTGGCTGCGCGTCACCGCATTGGCTAACCATGACGCTTGGTGCCGCTTGCCCGAAGCCGAGTACCTCGCGCAGAAGCAGGCTTGGTGCGCCCGCCTCAACCGCGTCGCCCGTCGGCACCTCCCCGCGGTGGCGGACGCGGCCCACGACGCTGCGGTGACCTCGACGGACGTCTTCACGCCGCGGACCGTCCGCAAGTTCACGGGCCACCTCAACGGGGCCATCTATGGGGCCCCCGCCAAGCGACGGGATGGCCGCACCGACCTTTCCAATCTCTTTCTAATAGGCACGGATCAGGGGTTTTTGGGCGTCACCGGCGCAATGCTTTCTGGCATGGCGGCTGAATACAGGTGGAACTCAAGAGGCAAGAATGAAAAGCTTGTGGTGATTGAGGAGTTTAAGAACTGGACGATGAACCAGTGAA
>RFQN01000173.1 GCA_009924965.1 Verrucomicrobiota bacterium | reverse complement strand
GCCTTGGCCGTCGAGGAGGAGGCGTCCATGGTGGATGCGGGCGCCGCCTTGGAGCTTGGCATCCAGGTTTCCGATCAAGTCGCGGCCATCCTGTTCGAAGGTCCACCAATGGATCGGCGCTGGTCCTGCGTCTGGTCCCGCATGGAGGCGGCGATGGAACGCCTCCCGCATCAAGGCTTGCTCCAGCTGAGACAGCTTTTGTTCGAGTTGGGCGCGTTCGTCGGCTTGAGCTCGGACGCGGGTCAACGCCATCGGCAGGGCTTCGGCCTGCTGGCGCCATTCGTTGGCGAGCGCCGTGCGCACCTCTTGTTTTAGGCTGCGGAGTTTCTCGCGATGGCGATCGAGCAACGCAGGGGCGTCCACGGTGACTTGCCCCGGTCGAGACGATGCGAAGATCCCGTAGAGGGCGTAGAAGTCAGCTTGGCTGATGGGGTCGAACTTGTGGTCATGGCAGCGCGCGCACGAGACGGTGAGTCCGAGGAAGGTCTTGCTGACGACATCGATCTGGTTGTCCACGTTGCGCACTTGTTCGTCGAGGGTGTCGACGGGCTGGAACCCATGCTCGATCAGCCGGAAATGCCCGGTCCCCAGCGCGGACTCATTGAGTTGCTCCTGCGGATGGACGCGGGGCTCGGGGAGGAGGTCCCCGGCGATCTGTTCGCGCACGAACTGGTCGTAAGGGACATCCGTGTTGAAGGCCCGGATGAGGTAATCACGGTAGCGCCACGACTGCGGGATGCCGGGATCGCCTTCGCTGCCGTGCGTGTCGGCGTAGCGCACGAGGTCCATCCAATGACGCGCGAAGTGTTCGCCGTAGCGCGGCGACGCGAGCAATCGGTCGACCGCTTTAGGGTAGGCGTCCGCGGAGGCATCGGCTTCGAAGGCGGCGATGTCCGCGGGCGTCGGCGGGAGGCCCGTCAGCGTGTAGGTCGCACGGCGCAGCAGGGTGGCTTTATCGGCGGGGGCCGCCGGCTTCAGGCCCGCGGCCTGCAGCTTGGCGTCGAGGAAGCGGTCGATCGGACTGGCTGCCGGTCCGGCGGGGATCTTCGGCTCTGTGACGGGCTGGAAGCTCCACCAGTTCTTCCGCACGGCAAGGAGGTCGGACCACGCCGGCGCGATCGCGTCGGTGGGCACGGTGGTCCGCGGGTCGGGCGCCCCCTGGTTTACCCATGCGGTGAAATCGGCGATGATCTGAGGGTCCAACTTAGGCCGCTTCTTGGGCATCTGCAGGTCTGCGTGGGCATGCGTGATGGATTGGATCAGCAGGCTTTTCGCAGCGTTGCCGGGGACGATGGCTGGCCCGTTCTCGCCGCCCTTGAGCAGGCCGGCACGGTGATCGAGTCGCAGGTCGGCCTTCTGCTTCTTCGCGTCATGGCATTCGTAGCACTCGGCTACCAGCACGGGCCGGATCTTGGCCTCGAAGAACTCCAGGTCGGCCGTGCTCACGGCGGCCTGCGTTCGCAGGCTGACGCTGAGCAGGACCGTTAAGAGCAGGAGCCGCGGCATCTTAGCGCTTGGGCAAGTAGCCCAGCGAGACGAAGAAGGCATCCGTGGCGTCGAGGGTCTCCTGGTATTTGGCTTTGTTGAAGAAACCGTGGGTTTGGCCTTCATACCCGACCAGTTCGCAGCGGTTGCCGGCGGCCTGCATGACTTCGGTGAATTTCGCGACCGTGACGTAGGGGACGGTGGTGTCGGCCTTTCCGTGGAAGATGATGGTCGGGGGCAGGCCTTTGCGGACGTGATGGATGGGGGAGATTTCCGTGGGTTCGCAGCCGAACTTAGCTTTGTCCAGCCCTGCACCGAAGCCTTTGAGCTCGAGTCCTGGGAACGGCGCCATGACGGTGCCTGGGTTGAAGAGCACGAGGGCGTTGGGCAAGCACGAGACCGCTTTGTCGTCGGTGGCGGCGTCCAGTCCCGGCACGGTGGCCACGGCGGCGGCCAAGTGCCCCCCGGCGGAACCGCCGCCGACCGCGATGCGGTTCGGGTCGATGCCGAGGCGCGCGGCGTTGGCGCGCACGTAACGAACGCAGGCTTTGGCGTCGCTGACGCAATCCGCCGGCAGGGCGTTCTGGCGGCTCTTGACGCGGTAGTCGGCCACGAGGGCGATCATCCCTCGGCTAGCGAGGTGCCGGCTTTGGGGTTCGAACTGCGCCGGCGTCCCGCCGGTCCAGCCGCCTCCGAAGAAGAACACCACGCAAGGCAGCGGCTTTTCCGTTTTGGGGGTGGGAGCGAACAGCCAGACTTTGAGTTCGGTCTCGCCGACCTTGCGATAGGTTTCGGCCTGGGCGCCGGCAAAGTTGGGAGGATAGTCCAAGCCCTTTTTCTTCGCGGGGGTGACTTGTACATCGGTGGTGGCGGCGCCGAAGGCAGCGACTAGCAGGAAGAGGCGAAGCATGGCGAGGAAGTCGGGTTAACGGCTGGTCAGGCGGGCGATTTCGGCGTCGAGCCACTCGAGGCGGCGCGGGACCCAGCGCTTCATCTGGCCGACGTCGTAGGCGCAGGTCAGTTCGCGGGGGTTGGCGTAGTCGAGGGTCTTCCAGCGCTTTTCGTTGCGCAGGGCCGCCTCGCCGAGCGCGGCGAGGTTTTCGTCCATCATCCGGGTGAGGTTCTCGGTCGTGAACAGCTGGCCGCGTAGTTCTTTCCAGCGTTGGGCGTATTGGGCCTTGTAGGCGGCGTTCCCCATGAGCCGGTCAAAGAGCCGGTTACTCAGCCAAGCCTTGGCGTCGACGCGCGAGCCGTCCCAGTTGCGTCCGAAGGTCGCGTCGTAATCCCAAGGCACGAAGAAGAACTTGGGGTGGGGCGTCGCGGCCGTGGCCGCCGGGCGAACGAGGTTGTAGTTCTTGGTGATGCCGTCGAGGTTGCTGGTCATCAGCACCAGCAGGTGGAAATCGATGGCGTTGCTGACGTCGAGCCGGGTGGCGATGCCTTTGTTGGCGTCGAAGAACTCCTGGTCCGAGGCTTGGCTGACGAAGCGATTGAGTTCGTCGAGCGGTCCCCAGGATTCCTTCACGGCGGGGTCGGGGTGGCGTTGTTCGAAACCATCGTGTCCGGGTTGGCCGAAGTTTGCCGCATGGTCGACGGCTTTGTAGATGCCCGCGGGCGTGACGTCGGTCTTGTCGCTAGGGGGCAGGCCCACGAGTAGGTCGTCGACGGGTTGCATGAGCAGGTAGACACCGTGGTAGCGTCCATTGAACTCGACCTCGACGAAGCGACTGGCGGCCGCGTAGCGCGGGGAGGTTTCCGTGCCCATCGCGCGGAATAGGTCGTAGGAGAGCTTATGCCGCATCATCGAGGCATCGACGAAAGCCGCGTTGAGCACCCACTCGCGGTTCTTGGCCAAGCCCAGCCAGCTGGCGGCATGGTCGAACTTCAGCGAGAAAGACTTCTTGTCGTAGCCTTGGGAGGAGGCGCCCCGGAATTTGATCTGGGCCGGGTGGGCCGTGGCGTCGCCGCCGGCTTGGCCCGCCGGCATGGCCAGCAGTGCGCTGCAGGCTACGCGCACATCGGATTTGATCGCCTCCTTGGCTTCCAGTCGGATGAGCGGTAAGTTCGCAGGCTCGCCTGCGAAGGCACTCAAGGCAAAGAGCAGGAAGGCGAGGCGGCGCATGCTTCGGCTTACTTCTTCAACAGTTCCACCATCGCCTTGCCCATGGCTTCGCCGACGTCCATGTAGGTTTCGGCGTTGCCGTTGTAGTGGCTGTTCCCGCTGCCGCCCTTGGAGAGCGGGTTAGCGTAGACCGTGGCGACGTTGCCCTTGAATTCCGGGTACTTGCCGCTGGCGCCGTCCACCGCCAACTGGGCTTCGAGGACCTTGCCGCCGTTGCCGGTGCTGCCCCTGGTGGCTTCACCGAGCGTCGCGAGGACGAACTTGGCGTTGGGCGCGTCGAAGTCTTTGCGGAGGTACTTGATGAAGCGCACGAGGTTCTCTTCGTACTTGGCGGCGTGGCCGG
>RFQN01000172.1 GCA_009924965.1 Verrucomicrobiota bacterium | reverse complement strand
ACATTCCTTACACCGATGATGAGGCGACCGATTCGCTGACCACGAAGCTCTCCCGCTTCTACGCCGATCGCACCCTGACCAAGAACCCCATCACCCCTGCCGACCAGGCCGAAGCCTATTTCCTCCTCGTGACCAATCGCCTCAGCAAGACGACCGGCCAGATCATCACGGTCGACGGCGGCCTCCACGAGGCGTTCCTCCGCTAAAACGTGCGCGTCTCGCTTTTCGTCCCTTGCTTCGTCGACCAGCTCGCCCCCCAGGTGGGCTTGGCCGCGGCCAAGGTGCTGAAGCGCCTCGGCCACGAGGTGGACTTCCGCGCGGAACAGACCTGCTGCGGGCAGCCGTCCTTTAACTCCGGACAGTGGGACGTGGCCCGTGAAGGCGCGCTCCGCACCATCCAGGTGTTCCGTGGCGCGGACGTCGTCGTCGGCCCGTCCGGTTCCTGCGTGGCGATGATCAAGAAGTTCTATCCGGAGCTCCTGCAGGGCACGCCGCACCTGGCCGCCGCCGAGGACTTGGCGGCCCGCACGTTCGAGTTCTCCGATTTCCTCGTCAATCGCCTCGGCGTCACCGATGTCGGGGCCAAGTTCGCCAAGAAGGTGACCTATCACGACGGTTGCCACGCCCTGCGCGAACTCCGCCTCAAGGAGGAGCCCCGGAAGCTGTTGCGAGCGGTGCAAGGCCTCGAACTCATCGAATCCGAGGAAGGCGAATCCTGCTGCGGCTTCGGTGGCCTCTTCTCCGCGAAGTTCCCGATGATCTCGACCGCCATGGTCCAGGTCAAAGGCGGCGCCCTGGCCCGCACCGGCGCCGATTTCGTGGTTTCCTCCGACCCTTCCTGCCTGCTGCAGATCGGCGGCTGGCTCTCCCGCGAAGGTAAGCCCATCCTTCCCCTGCACATCGCCGAAGTGCTGGCCCACGACGCCTAACCGATGTCCGACGCCAAGCAGATCTTCATCAAGGACGCCACGCTCAACGCGGCCGACGGCGACCAGCGCGCGTTCATCCGTAAGGCCCTCGGGGGCTACTACGTCAACCGCGACCTGCAGAAGGCCCGCTACCGCGATTGGGAGCGCGCCCGCGACGCGGCCTCGCTCGCCAAGTGGACCGCGGTCAACGACCTCGCCAACCAGCTGGAGAAGTTCACTGCGAACTTCGAACGCAACGGCGGCGTGGTGCACTGGGCCCGCGATGCCGCCGAGGCTCGGGCCATCATCCTGAAGATCGCCGCCGACGCGAACGCCAAGGCCATCGTGAAGTCCAAGTGCATGACTTCCGAGGAGATCCACCTCAACGACGCGCTCGAGAAGGCCGGTTACGGCGTCGTCGAAAGCGACCTCGGCGAGTTCATCCAGCAGCTCCGCGGCGAAGCCCCTTACCACTTCGTATTCCCGTGCATGCACGTGAAGCGTGAGGCCATCAGCGAGCTCTTCACCAAGCACCTCGGCACGGCGCCGACCGACAGCCCCGAGGAGCTGACGATGATCGCCCGTCGCCACCTGCGCCAGCTCTACGTGGATGCGGATATCGGCATCACCGGCGCCAACTTCCTCGTCGCCGAGACCGGCCAGATCTCCATCACCGAAAACGAAGGCAACGCCCGCCTCACGGCCGCCTTGCCTCGCATCCATATCGCGCTTTCCGGCATCGAGAAGGTCGTCAGCCGCCTCGACGACCTCGCGGTGCTGCTACCGATGCTGGCCACGGCGGGCGCGGGCCAGCCGATGACGTGCTACAACACGCTCTACGCCGGTCCCCGCAAGCCGGGTGAATGCGACGGCCCCGAGCAGTTCCACTTGGTCCTGCTCGACAACGCCCGCACGCGCCTCCTCGCCGACCCCGAACAGCGCGACGCCCTGCATTGCATCCGTTGCGGCGCCTGCCTCAACGTTTGCCCGATCTTCAAGAACATCGGCGGCTTGGCTTACGGCACGACCTACCAGGGGCCGATCGGTTCCGTCATCACGCCGCACCTGCGTGGCCTGAAGCAGTGGAACCACCTCTCGGGCGCGTCTTCGCTGTGTGGCGCCTGTACGGACGCCTGCCCGGTGCGCATCGACCTCCACCATCACCTCCTGCATAATCGTCGCAATGCGATGAAGCAGTCGCCCAGCCTCTTTGACCGCGCATTCCACGCCGGCTTCGGGTTTGTGATGAAGCGGCCGACCCTCTTCGCCCTCGGCGGCAAGGTTTTCCGGGCGACCTTGCCTCTCCTGAAGAAGCTCCCCTTGCCCTACATGAGCGCTTGGCTCAAGACGCGCGACCTCCCGGCGGCCCCGGCCAAGTCGTTCCGCGAACAATGGAAGGACCACTCCCATGGCTGACGCCCGCTCCGATATCCTGGCCCGCATCCGCGAGGCGCTGCAGGTCAAGGCTCCCAAGCCGCACTTCAAGTCCGAGGAAACCCAAGGCCAGCCCGTCAAGGTCGGCAAACAGTGGTTGCCGGACGGAGGCGAAACCACGGAAGCCAGCCTGGTCATCTTAGCTGAGCAGTTGGCGAAGTTAAAGGCGGTGCTCATCCGCGTGCCCGACGAGGCCGCCGCCGGCGTCGCCGTCGCCGACTTGGCTCGCGCTAAGGCCTGGAAGCAGGTCGCCTACCATGGCGCTTCCTTGGTGCGTCCCGTGGCGGCTGCTCTCCCCTGCCCTTCCTGGGAAGCCGATGCCTCCTTTGAGAAGCAGAAGTTGGAAGGATGTGACGCGGCCATCACCTCCTGCGAAGCCATCGTAGCCCAACTCGGGTCGATCCTCGTTTCCAGTGCTTCCTCGGGTGGCCGCGCCTTATCGATCCTGCCGCACGTCCACGTCGTCGTGGCCCGCGTCGATCAGGTGCTGCCTGACCTCGCCACGGCCATCGCTCAAATGGAAGCCAAGCATGGCGCCCAGATGCCGAGCATGCTTTCCTTTATCACGGGACCGAGCCGTACGGGTGACATCGAGCGCATCTTGGTGCTCGGGGCCCACGGCCCGAAGGAACTTTACCTCGTGCTCGTCGGTTAAGCCTGCGGACATGCGCCCCCTCCTCCCCCTGTTTGCCCTCTGCTTAGGCCTCACGGCGGCGGAGGTCACGCCCTTCAAGTGGTCGGGCGCGATCAACGTCCCCGACCCCGTGGCCGTGACGGTGGACGAGAAAGGCGCGGTCTATGCCTGCACGACGACCCGTCGGAAGGTCGCCGACCTGGACATCCGCGAGCACACCCAGTGGATTGCCGATGACCAGGCGCTGACGTCTCCTTTGGAGAAGGAGGCCTTCTATAAGCGCGTCATGGCACCCGGTGCCATGCGCGGCCCCCAAGGCAGCCTCAAGGACCACAACGGCGACGGGAGCGTCGATTGGCGCGACCTCATTGTGCATAAGGAGCGCATCTACAAGTTGGTCGATACCGACGGCGATGGCGTCGCCGACAAGATCACGGTGTTCGCCGAAGGCTTTAACTCGGTCGGTGCGGGGATCGCGGCCGGCATCCTCTACCACGACGGCTGGGTCTACGTGACCGCGCAGCCCGACCTCTGGCGCCTGAAGGATACCGATGGCGACGGCGTCGCCGACGTGAAGGAACTCGTCGTCACTGGGTTTGGCGCGCACATCGCCTATGCCGGCCACGACATGCACGGACTGCGCCTCGGTCCGGACGGTCGCATCTATTGGACCATCGGCGATAAAGGCACGAACGTCACGAGCAAGGAAGGTAAGCACTTCTACTATCCGCATACCGGTGCCGTCCTGCGCTGCGAGCCCGATGGCGCTGGGTTCGAGGTCTTCGCCTCCGGCATCCGCAACCTGCAGGAGCTTGGGTTCGACGATTTCGGGAACATCATCGGCGTGGACAACGACGCCGACCAGCCCAAGGAGCGCGAGCGCCTCGTCTATCTGGTGGAAGGGTCGGACTCGGGGTGGCGCTGCCACAGCCAGTTCATGAAGCTGAATAGCCGCTGGATGCGCGAAAACATCTGGCAGCCCAA
>RFQN01000171.1 GCA_009924965.1 Verrucomicrobiota bacterium | reverse complement strand
CAATTTCCTCGGCATCATCCGCACCGAACCCGGCTCCTACTCGGCGAACAACAACGCCACGGTCCGCGTCAGCACCAACGAGCTCTACAGCCGCCGCACCTCCTCGGGCGACCGCATCGTGCTGCTCTGGGGCGCGATCACGATCACCGACTACTAAACCTCACAAGAGGCCTTGCAGAAGCCCCGGAAACGGGGCTTCTTCGTTTCTAGGCAAAATGCACGACCCTGGCCGCAACGTCGCCCGACACCTCCGCGCCGCCGCCACCCAGACGCCGGACCTGACGGCCACGCTGTCCCCGCTGTCGGTGAGCCCGACCGGTCGGGTCGTCCATGCGCCCTGCACCTTCCGCCAGCTGGACCAGGAAAGCGATGCGGCCGCCCGCCTCTTCCACGCCCAAGGCATCACCCAAGGCACGCGCGTCCTCTTGGCTGTGCGCCCGGGCCACGACCTCATCGTCTGCATGTTCGGGCTCCTCAAACTCGGGGCCGTGCCGGTCGCGATCGACCCAGGCATGGGGCTGGAGAGCTACCTGAACTGCGTCCGCCACGCCCGCCCGACGGCTTTGGTCTCCATCCGCTCGGCTTACTGGCTCAGCTGGTTGCCGTTGCCGGCGTTCCACAGTCTGGAACACCGCGTGACGGTCGGCGGGCGACGCTGGCGCCAACAGCTGGCCCAATGCACCTCGCACGAACCTCGGCCGCTGATGGCCTTGGCGGCGGATGACCCGGCGGCGATCTTGTTCACCTCGGGCTCGACGGGCGCGCCCAAGGGCGTCGCCTACACGCACGGGATGTTCGACGCGCAGATCGAACTGATCCGCTCGACCTATCGCATCGCACCGGGCGAAGTGGACATGCCCATGCTGCCGGTGTTCGCGCTCTTCAATCCCGCGCTCGGGATGACGACGGTGACGCCGTTGCTCGACCCGACCAAGCCGGCCTCCGCCGACCCCGCGCCCATCGTGGCAGCGCTGATCTCGGAGCGGGTAACGAATTCCTTCGGTTCACCAGCTATCTGGGCACGCATCGCCGACCACTGCGACCGCCGACGCCTCACCCTGCCGCACCTCCGTCGCGTGCTCATCGCGGGTGCGCCGGTGCCTGATGGCCTGCTCGCGCAACTCCAACGCCTCGCCCCACAGGCGCAGCTCCACACGCCCTATGGCGCGACGGAATGCCTGCCGGTCAGCACCATCGAAGCCCACGAACTGCTGGCTACGCAACGCGACCTCGCCCGCCGCGGCGGCGGCACCTGCGTGGGCCGCGCCGTCGCCGGCGTTGAGATCCGCATCATCCGCGAGACCGACGAACCGCTGGGTTCCTTGGCGGAAACGACGCCCTGCGCCCCCGGCGAAATCGGCGAAATCATCGCTACCGGACCCAGCGTGACACGCGCCTACGATGGCCTCCCGAACGCGACGGCCTTGGCGAAGATCCCGGACGGCGACCGGGTCTGGCACCGCATGGGCGACCTCGGCTGCATCGGGCCCGACGGGTTGCTGCGCTTCTTCGGCCGCCGTGCGGAGAAGGTCCGCACGACCCAAGGCGACCTCTACACCGAAGCGCTGGAGCCCGCTTTCCGCGTCCACCCCAAGGTCGCGCGCTGCGCGCTGATCGGGCTAGGCAAACAGGCGCCGAAGGTGGCCGCGCTCGTCGTGGAGCCCAAGGAAGGCCACTTCCCTGCGAACACCGGCGAACGCGAAACATTCATCGAGTCGCTCCGTGCCCAAGCGGCGGACCACCCGCAGGCCGCCGCCATCCAGCACGTCTTCTTCCAGCGGAAGCTGCCGGTCGACGTCCGCCACAACGCCAAGATCCACCGCCTGCAGCTGTCTAAGGAATGGACGGCTCGCACCCGCCTATGAGCACGCCCACCGTCCTCGTCACCGGCGGCAACGGCTTCCTCGGCCGGGCCGTGGTCGAACGTTGCCTCGCCCGCGGCTACGCCGTGCGCGTCTACGGCCGCTCGGACTTAGCGGCTGACCTGACCCCACGCGTGGCGTTCCATCGCGGCGACTTGGCGGATGCCGCCGCGCTGACGGCCGCCGTGCAAGGATGCGACTACGTCTTCCACGTCGCCGCCAAGGCCGGCGTCTGGGGCGCGTGGGAGGACTACGTCCGCAGCAACATCACCGGCACCGAGACGGTCGTGCAGGCCTGCCGCGCGCATGGCGTGCGAGCCCTGGTCTACACCAGCACGCCGAGCGTGGTCTTCAACGGCGAGTCCTTCCGCGGGGCGGACGAGTCACTCCCTTACGGCCAGGATTTCCTCTGCGCCTACGCCGAGACCAAGGCCACCGCCGAGCGCCGCGCGCTGGAAGCCGCCTCGGACACGCTGAAGGTCTGCGCGCTCCGTCCGCACCTGATCTGGGGTCCGGGCGACCATCACCTCTTCCCGCGCGTCCTAGAGCGCGCCCGTGCCGGCAAGCTCCGCATCGTCGGCGACGGCACCAACCGCGTGGACGTCACACACGTCGACACCGCGGCTGATGCCCACCTCGGGGCGCTCGACGCGCTCCTCGCCGGCCGCGCCAACGGCAAGGCCTACTTCCTCTCGCAAGGCGAGCCCGTGAACCTCTGGGCATTCATCAACCGCCTCGTCGTCGGGGCCGGGCTACCGCCCGTCACGAAGAAGATTCCGCTGCGACGGGCGTATGCCCTGGGCGCGATCATGGAAGCCCTCTGGACGATCCTGCCGCTGAAGGGCGAACCGCCGATGACGCGCTTCGTCGCCGTCGAACTAGCCAAGGACCACTGGTTCGACGTTTCCGCCGCCCAGCGCGACCTCGGCCTCAAGCCCGCCGTCGACACCTGGACCGAACTCGATCGCCTCGCGGCGACGTTCAAACGATAAGTCGACCTTTCGGCGCGGACGCTTGCAGGCGGGAGGCTTTCCCCCAAGGTTGCGTCCATGCCCGCCGACGGACTCCAGCCCGACAAGACTTTCGTGGTCTCGATGAAGACCTGGTTCGACCAGACCGATGGGCTGGGCATCCTGCACCACTCGCACTACGTCCTGCTCATGGAGCGCGCCCAGAAGACCTTCTTCGTGGCGACGATGGGTAAGGACACGCTCGACCCGGCCATCGCGCCCGACGTCTACGTCGTGGTCCGCAACCTCGAGCTGAGCTACCTCGTCCCGATCCGCCCGGAGTGCACGGTGAAGCTTCACCTCTCCGTCCGCAAGGTGCGCGCCGCCGGCCTCACCATTGATTTCGAATTCCGCAGCGAAGACGGCCACACCCTCTTCGCCAAGGCCTCGCGGACCGTCTGCCGCATGGATGGCGTCACGCACCAGCCCGCCCCGTGGTCGGACGACTTCCGGGCGAGGCATGAGGCGTTGGTGAGATAAGAGTTCAGAGTACGGAGTACCGATTACGGAATAGAGGCAAAGGCAGCAGAAAGGGGTGTGCTTAGGTTGTGCCGCTATCTCCTAAGCTGCCTCCCCCAAGGACAGCCTAAGGCTCCTAAGGCATCGCTGTAGTCCAGGACACTCGACACATCAGGCGAGATGGAGAAACAGACCGAAGGGCCTGGCCATCGTCGCTTGCTGGCCTGGCAAGAGGCCAAGACCCTCGCAGGGCTTACCTATGAAATGTGCTTCAAGCAGCGGCACCTGATCGATCGTGGGTTAGCCGACCAATTAAGACGGGCTGCCATTTCCATTCCGTCCAACATTGCCGAAGGAAACGGCAGAGGTTCGAACAAGGATTCGCTGCGCTTCCTTTACATCGCTCGAGGTTCGCTGTGCGAATTGGAAACCCAGATTGAAGTCTGTCAGTCCGTGAAGCTGTTGACTGACGAAGACGCGGCAAGGTTACTGGAGCAGGCAGCGAGAGTCGGACGACTCATCGGCGGGCTAATCCACTACAGGAAGCAGAAGCCAGATCATGGTGATGAGCCGGAGGTCGCCGCTCGCGACCTGCCACCCTAGCGAGCCGAACTCCGCACTCCGTAATCCGCACTCCGTATTCTGCACTCCGTCCCCGCC
>RFQN01000018.1 GCA_009924965.1 Verrucomicrobiota bacterium | reverse complement strand
GAAGCCGAGGCCCTTCATCCCCGCGAGCGTCGGGCCGTGACAGGTAATGCAGAGGGACGCGTAGACCGCTTGGCCATCGGCGACCGTCTGGGCGTTGCGGCTCATTTTCCAGAGCGTCGCGTCGTCGAGGTTCTTGACCGCGGCCAGCTGCTTGGCCTCGAGGGCGCTCAAGTCCGCATCGAGGGCGGTGCGGTCGTCGACGGCTACGCCGGAGTGGTAATAGTACCCCCAGTAGAGGGCGGCGAAGACGATCGATGCGAAGAGCGTGAACAGCCACCAGTTCGGGAGGCGCTGGTCGAATTCCTGGATGCCGTCGTAGCTGTGCGGCATCAGGACGGGCTGGTCGTCGTGGGGGTCGGGGGGGGCCATGTGTGCAAAGGTTGGTTTATTCGTCGTTTAAGGGGAGGTTGGCCAACCGGTCGGTCTCGTCCTTCGGCGTGGTCAGCAGGCGCCCTACGAGGATGAGCAGGCCCACGGCCAGCAGGTAGAGCGCGACGACTTGGGCGTCGTGCATGAATTCTTCCCAAACGATGCGGCGGAACATGGTGATTAGCGTTGGGCAGTGGTGGGTTTCTCCACGTTGAGTCCGAGGCATTTGAGGTACGCCAACAGGGCGACCATCTCTTCGTCGCGACGGGCGGTGATGCCTTTCTCGGCGAGCTGTTTCACGATCTCGCCCGCTTCGGCGTCGTAGCTGGCGTCGATGGCGGCCGGGGTGGTGGCCTCCGCCTTATAGGGCACCCCGAGCGTCCGGAGCGCCGTGATGCGGCCGAAGAGCTCGCCACGGTTCGCGTCGTCATGCTTCAGCCAGACGTAGCTCGGCATGATGGAGTCGGGCTCGAGTTCGCGCGGATTCAGCAGGTGGCGGTAGTGCCACGCTAGGTCCGGGCGAGCCAGGCCTTCGCGGGCGAGGTCCGGACCCATGCGGCGGGAGCCCCACTGGTAAGGGTAATCGTAGATGGATTCGCCGAGACGCGAGTAGCCTTGGCCGGCGCCGTAGCGGAGGACGTCAGGCTTGAGCGTGCGGATCATCTGCGAATGGCAGTTGTAGCAGCCCTCACGGACGTAGATGTCGCGGCCCGTCAGTTCCAGGGGGCTGTAGGGACGTTGGACGCGGCCTTCGAGTACTTCGCCGCCGCTATTGCCTCGGTAGAGGATGACCGTCGGGACGAGCTGAAGCGCGCCGCCGATCGCGACCGCAATGACCGTGAGGATAGAGAACGGTAAGGCGTGATGGAGGAGGCTTTCGTGCCACTGCTGCCAGGTGTAGCCCTTGAGCTCGAAGTGGGCGAGGGCGGCGATAACGGACCCGATGGTGCCGACCAGCCCCACGATCATCCAGGTGTCCCGGCCGAGAATCCAGAGGCATGAGGACGTGATGATCGCTGCGGAGTAGAGCACTGGTGCATTGAGGAAGGTCGGGAAGCCACGGCTGTCGGCCGCCGGGGCGACGCTGGCTTCGCGCACTTCGGCGCGGCCGTCGGTCGGCACCCCGCTGCGGATGGTCTTCACGAGGTTGACCATCATGAGGACGTACCCGGTGAGGTAGAGGCCGCCGCCGAGGGCTCGGAGGTAGTACATCGGCTGGATGTTCTTGAGCGTCTCGATGAAGGAGTTCGCCGGCGCGCTGCCGTCGGCGGTGAGCTGGTTAAGCGAGAGGCCTTGGCCGATGCCCGCGACCCACATGGAAGCCACGTAGAAGAGGATGCCGATCATCCCGACCCAGAAGTGCAGGTTGGCGAGGCGCTCGCTGTAGAGCTTCGTGTTCCAGAGCCGGGGGACGAGCCAGTAGAACATGCCGGCCGCCATGAAGCCGTTCCAGCCCAAGGTGCCGCCGTGGACGTGGCCGATGATCCAGTCGGTGTAGTGGCCCAGCGCGTTGACGGCCTTGATCGAGAGCAGCGGGCCTTCGAAGGTGGCCATGCCGTAGAACGTCACGCCGGCGGCCATGAACTTGATGACCGGGTCCGTCCGGAGCTTGTCCCAGGCGCCGCGCAGCGTCAGCAGGCCGTTGAGCATGCCGCCCCACGAAGGGGCCCACAGCATGAGGGAGAAGATCATCCCCAGGCCTTGCAGCCAGTTGGGCAGGGAGGTGTTCAGCAGGTGGTGCGGGCCGGCCCAGATGTAGAGGAAGATGAGCGACCAGAAGTGGATGATGGAGAGGCGGTAGCTGTAGACCGGTCGGCCGGCCGCCTTCGGGATGAAGTAGTACATGATCCCGAGCACCGGCGTGGTCAGGAAGAACGCGACGGCGTTATGGCCGTACCACCACTGGACGAGGGCGTCCTGCACGCCGCCGAAGACCGGGTAGCTATGCAGCAGGCTCGTGGGCAACGAGAGGTGGTTGACGACGTAGAGCAGGGTGACCGTGACGATGGTCGCGATGTAGAACCAGATGGCGACGTACAGGCTGCGCTCGCGGCGGGCGCGCAGGGTCATGAAGAAGACCGTGGCGAAGACGAGCCACACGACTGCGACCAGCAGGTTGATCGGCCAGATCAGTTCGGCGTATTCCTTGCCGCGGGTCAGGCCGAGGGGCAGGGTGATGGCCGCGAGGACGATGATGAGTTGCCAGCCGAAGAAGTGGACGTTGGCCAAGGTCTCGCAGGCGAGGCGCGTCTTCAGGAGGCGTTGCGAGGAGTAATAGATGCCGGCGAACACCATGTTGCCGACGAAGGCGAAGATCGCCGCATTGGTATGCAGCGGGCGCAGGCGTCCAAAGCTCGTCCAAGGTAGGTCGAGGTTGAGCACTGGGAAGGCCAGTTGCAGGGCGATGAATACCCCGGCCAGCAGCGCCACGGCGCCCCAGACGATGGAGGCCAAGACGAACCAGCGGACGATGCGGTCGTTGTAGGTGATGGTGGTGTGGGCTTCGGCTTGCATGAGGGAAAGGAGGTCGGTCAGGCCGTCGGGGGCAGTTCGTCGTCCAACGGACGCAACGCATCACGGTCATGGCCATCTTCGCGTCGGGAGCTCCAGTCCCACACGTAGGCCCCGAGGGCCAGCAACGTGAGCAGGGACGAGAAGAAGATGGTGACGGAGAGGGCTTCCACAGGAATCGGCTGACCCCTGCAGATTACCATGCGGCCAGACGCTATCAAAGTTGCTTCCGCGCGGCCACCGCGCGCAGGCGGTTAGAATTCGCTACTGCGACCGATAAGCAGCCACCTTGAATGATTCTAACGTCCGCAGCCGTATGGATGGGACCCTTGTATTTATTGTATCAAAACAATGTCGCTAACCCTAGTCAGGATGTCCCAACGACGCCCATTAGTAAAATAGCGGGCGAGATTAGGTCTCCTGCAAACCCGTTCAGGCCGGGGGTGGCAGGCTCTGCTTGGCGTCGATGACGTAGGTCCGCGAGAGCATGTCGTGCCAGCTGCGGCGGTCGTAGCGGAAGAGGGGCACGTGGAAGTTGACCAACCCGATCACGATCGTGAGCGGGTTGTAGAGCGTCACGAAGGCCGCCTTCCAGAATGAGCGCAGGAGGCAGGCCATCAGCGTGGGCGGGGCCTGCGTGGCATGGTCGACGGTGCGCAGGTTGAAGATGCGCTTCCCCAAGGTCTGGCCGCGCCAGAGCCACTCCTGGAAGAAGAGCCCGAGGAGCATGACGAAGAAGCAGACTTCGCCTTGGTAGACGTGCCAGTCCACGTAGGCTTGGATGTCGTCCTCGGCCGGATGGAGGAGCGTGTTCATCAGCGTGCTCTGGGCACGCGAGGAAGGCTGGGTCAAGGCCTGCTCATACAGTTTGAGGAGGCGCTCCTGGTATTGGTCGCTCTTGGCGCGGGCGGCGGCTTGCTCGTCGTTGGCTAGCTGCCCAGCGATGAAGAGCCCAATCACGATCAGCGGAATGAAGTCCGCGAGGAAAGCCAAAGAGCGCCACCAGAAGCCGGCCGGCGGCAGGGTAAAGGGTGGCGGCTTGACCTCAGCCACGGGCTTGGGCGCGTTCGCAGGCGTCGAGGGTGTTCTTCATCAGCATCGCCACGGTCATCGGGCCGACGCCGCCGGGGACGGGCGTGATGGCCTCGCAGAGCGGCGAGACGGCGTCGAAGTCGACGTCCCCGACGATGCGGTAGCCGGCCTTCTTGGTCGCGTCGGGGACGCGGTTGATGCCGACGTCGATGACGACGGCGCCAGGCTTGACCATGTCGGCGGTGATGAAGCGGGGTTTGCCGATGGCGGCGACGACGATGTCGGCTTGGCGGACGATGGCCGCAAGGTCTTGGGTGCGGGAGTGCGCGATGGTGACGGTGCAGTCGCAACCTTTGGCGAGCAGCAGCACAGCGGCGGGCTTGCCGACGATGAGGGAACGGCCGACTACGACGGCGTGCTTGCCGGCGGTGGCGACGCCGGAGCGGCGCAGCAGCTCGATGACGCCAGCCGGGGTGCAGGCGGCGAAGGCGCCAGGGAGTTCTTGGACGAGGCGTCCGATGCTCTGGGTGCCGAAGCCGTCGACGTCCTTATCGGGCGAGACGCGGTTGAAGACTTCCGTCTCGGGCAGGTGCTTCGGCAAAGGTGCCTGGATGAGGATGCCATGGACCGAGGGGTCGGCGTTCAGTTGGTCCAGGTGGGCGAAGAGTTCTTCCTTCGTCACCGTCTCCGGGAAGAGCTGCAGGCTGGCGCGCATGCCCACTTCGGCGGCGGTCTTCTGCTTCTTGGTGACGTACGATACGGAGGCGGGGTCGTCGCCGACGCGCACGAAGGCGACATGCGGGACGAGCGGGGCCAGTTTGGCCACGCGGGCCTTGACTTCGGCGAGGACTTGTTGGGCGGTGGCGTTGCCGTCGATGAGGCGCATGGCACCTATTTGGGGACTGCGGGCGGGGAGGGCGAGAAAAGTTATCGGCTGACCCCTGCATTGATTGTCTCGCCCTCCGCCCCCAGAAGCCTCTAGTCGTCTGGGCGTGTCCGAAGGTCCCATGCGCATCCACAAGTTCCTCGCCCAGGCGGGGGTCTGCTCCCGACGGGATGCGGAGCGCCTCGTGGCGGACGGCCAAGTCCTGATCAACGGCAAGGTCGCGGCCACCGGTCAGCCGGTCGACCCCTCGGTCGATGTGGTCCGCTGCCAAGGGCGCGAGATCAAGCCTTTGGCCCGGACGGTCGTGCTGATGATGAACAAGCCCAAGGGCTTCCTCTGCACCAACGATGATTCCCACGGGGGCCACACGGTCTTTGAGATGGTGCCGCCCGAGTACTCCGCGTTGCGCCTGTTCTGCGTCGGCCGCCTCGACAAGGACTCGGAAGGGCTGCTCCTGCTGACCAACGATGGCGCGCTGGCCAATAAGGTGATGCATCCCTCCGGCGGCGTCGTGAAGCGCTATGAGGTCCACCTCAACCGCGACTACGACCCGAAGCTGACCCCGCGCTTGCTCAAGGGCGCCGTCGAGGAAGGGGAGCGCCTCAAGTTCAAGAAGGTCATCCGTAATCCCGACGTCCCCACGCAGCTCGAGGTCCATCTCGACCAGGGTCGCAAGCGGGAGATCCGTCGCCTCTTCGAAATCTTCGGTTTCCACGTGAAGGTCCTGCGCCGCTTCCAGATCGGCAGCCTCGTCCTCCGGAAGATGCCCTCGGGGGATTGCCGCCCGCTTTCCCGCAAGGAAATCGACATGATTTTCGAAAACTGAGCGGTCCAACCCGCTTGCAATCTCGGGGGAACCCCCTTGTTTAGAGGGGAACCTGCTACCCCATGCGTTTCCTCCTCTTGTCGTTAGCATGTCTGACCACGTCCGCTTGGGCTGACCCCACTGGCGGCATGAAGGTCGTCTGGTCCGATAACTTCGACGGCCCGGCTGTCGATGAGGCCAAGTGGACCATCCATAACCGCAACCCCGGTTCCGTCAGCATCAAGGACGGCAAACTCTATCTGGCGATGCTGCCGGGCAAGGAGTCGACCTACTGGCAGAGCACGGGCATCAGCACCGTCAACAAGTTCACGCAAGCACAAGGCTACTTCGAGGCCTCCATGCGGATGCTGCAGACGCCCGGCCGCTCCGGCCGCTTCGAGGTGCGCAACAAGAGCCTCGATGAGCCGCCGTCCGCCCGCATCTTCTTCGACAATTGGGGCGACGACAACATCGCGCCCGGCACGCAGGTCGCCGACAACACGGGGATCCGCATGCTGCGTCCGGTCAAGCACGGCATCAACCTCGACGGCGGCGCTTCCTACCGCAAGTTCCATACCTACGGCATCCATTGGACGGCCAAGTACTTCGCGTGGTACGTCGACGGCAAGCAGGTGCACCGCCAGGACATCAAGGTCACGCCGACGACCCCGATGTACCTCGAGTTCGACCACCACACCCCCGAAGGCGGCATCATCAAGTCGTTCCCCGACCCCAACAATCCCCCCGAGGCCCTGCAGATCGATTGGGTCAAGGTCTACAAGTAATCTCCATGAAGACGTTCCTCGCCCTCTGCCTGACGACGGTCGCCCTGCTCGCCAACCCGCCGTCCTCGACCATGAAACTGGTCTGGTCGGATGAATTTAAGGACGGCGAAGTCGATGAGTCTAAGTGGACGTTGGAAGGCGACAAGCAGGCCTTGGCCATCAAAGACGGCAAGCTAGTCATCACCTTGCGCGAGCGCCCCGACGGCTGGCAGGGCAGTGGCCTCAGCACGCGCGATAAGTTCACCCAGCAGCAGGGGTACTTCGAGGCCTCCATCCGCTTCCCGGCGACCAAAGGCCATCATGGCGCCTTTGTGGTCCGCAATAAGCCCACCAGCGAACCGCCCGCCGCCGCCCTGTACTTCGAATGCTTCGGCGAAGACAAGCTGGTCCCGTGGGCGAAGGTCGGCGACTCAAAGGGCGTCCGCGAACTGCGTCCGATTAAGACCGACCTAAATCAGAAGCCTGGGCAAGTCTCCAAGGGCTTCAACACCTACGGCTTTCTTTGGAACGATCGGCAGTACGCCTGGTATTTCAACGGCAAGCTGGTGCATAAGCTCGACAAGCCGGAAGTGAAGGAGCCGATGCATCTTTTCCTGGGCCACTGGGTCTCGGACTTCGAGCGCAAGGACCTGCAGCCGGCCAAGTTGCCCGACGATGTGGAAGTCGATTGGGTGAAGGTTTGGAAGTGAGGCGGGGCCGTTTTTAGGATTGTTGGCTGGGCCGGGTTGGTTGCATCCTGCGGCCTCGCCATGTCCGCTCCCTACGACAAGAACAACCCGTTCTCCGCCCAGCTCGTCGACCGCCGCCGCTTGAGCGCTGCCACGAGCCAGAAGGATACCCAGCACTTCTCCGTCTCCTTAGTCGGTAGCGGCCTGACCTATAAGTGCGGCGATTCCCTTGGTGTCTACCCGACCAATAACCCGCAGACCGTCGCCGCCGTGCTCAAGGCCGCGGGGTTCACCGGGGAGGAGCAGGTCACGATTCCCAAGGACACCGCCCCAATCTCCCTCCGCACGGCCCTTTCCAAGCGCCTGTCTTTGAATGGACCGACGTATAAGTTCGCCCAGCTCCTGCATGACCGCGCGACGGACGCCGTCGAAAAGGCCCGTCTGGCTGCCGCCATTGCGGAGGCCGACCCCGAAAAGAAAAAGGCTTGGATGGAGCAACGCGAGTTCCTCGACCTCTTCGAGGAGCATCCTTCGGCCAAGCTCGGCGCCCAGGAGTTCATCGAGCTCCTGCGAAAGCTGATGCCTCGCCTGTATTCGATTTCTTCGGCCCCTTCCAAGTATCCCGACGAGATCCACCTCACGGTCGCCGTCGTGCGCTACGAGACCAACGGTCGCCAGCGCGAGGGCGTGTGCTCGACCTTCCTGTCCGAGCGCGCCCGCTTGAACGTGCCGGAGGTGCCGGTCTTCGTCGCAGAATCGCATTTCGGCCTGCCTGCCGACGACAACATCCCGGTCATCATGGTGGGGCCAGGCACGGGTGTGGCGCCTTTCCGCAGCTTCGTGATGGACCGCGCCACCCGTGGCGCCAAGGGCCGCAACTGGCTCTTCTTCGGCGACCAGCGCAAGGACAGCGACTTCCTCTATGCCGATGAGTGGGCGGCTTATCTGCAGGCCGGCGTCCTCACGCGCCTCGACCTCGCGTTTTCGCGCGATCAAGCGGCCAAGGTGTACGTGCAGGACCGCATGCGTGAGAACGCGGCCGAGCTCTGGCAGTGGCTGCAGGCGGGCGCCTATTTCTACGTGTGTGGCGATGCCAAGCGCATGGCGAAGGACGTCGACGCGACCTTGCACGCCATCGTGGCGGAGCAGGGTGGCATGACGCCCGAAGCGGCGGTGGACTGGGTCAAGCAGTTCAAGAAGGACGGCCGTTATCAGCGCGACGTCTACTGAGCCCAGTAGGCTCTTTTTCGCTGGTTTTGGGGCGGAAACGGCCCGGCAGGGCCTTTTCGCCACTTGCCTAAGGACGGTTTTCCCTGCACATCAAAGACGATGCAACTGACGCATACTCCTCGTGTAGCCTTGGTGACTGGTGCCGGTCGCGGCATCGGTAAAGCCATCGCCGAACGCCTCGCTTCGCATGGCCATACCGTGCTCTGCGTATCGAAGTCCGAGACCTGCGTCGCCGTCGCCAACGACATCGTCGCCAAGGGCTGGAAGGCCAAGGCCTACCAGGTCGACGTGTCCGACGCCGCCGCGGTCGCCAAGGCCTGCGAGCAGATCAACGCCGAGTTCGGCGCCGTCGAGATCCTCGTCAACAACGCCGGCATCACCCGCGACAAACTCGTCATGGCCATGTCCGAGCAGGATTGGAACGACGTCCTGTCCACCAACCTTTCCTCTGCATTCTATTGGACCAAGGGCCTCGTGCGTCCGATGACCAAGAAGCGCTGGGGGCGCATCATCAGCATTTCGTCCGTCACCGGCGTCCAAGGGAATGCCGGCCAGGCCAACTACGCCGCCGCCAAGGCCGGTCTCCATGGCCTGACCATGACCCTCGCCCGTGAGCTCGCGGGCCGTAGCATCACCGCCAACGCGGTGGCCCCGGGCTTCATCACCACGGATATGACCGGGGAGCTTTCCGACGAAATTAAGCAGAAGATCCTCGGGGTGATCCCGCTGGGTCGTTTCGGCTCGGTCACCGATATCGCCGCGATGGTCGATTTCCTTGCCTCGGAAGAGGGGGGGTACATCACCGGACAGGTGTTTTCGGTTGACGGAGGCATGGCCATCTGACACCCAGAAACCACTCCTAATCACCACTTTACCATGCCTGAAAACATCGAAAAACGCGTCACCGACATCATCGTCAAGCAGCTCAGCGTGAACCCTGAACAGGTCACCGCCGCCGCTGGTTTCCAGACCGACCTCAAGGCCGACTCCCTCGACCTCGTCGAGATCATCATGGCTTTCGAAGACGAATTCGGCATCGCTTCGATCCCGGAAGACAAGGCCGCCTCCATGAAGACCGTGGGCGACGCCATCGAGTTCATCAAGGCTAACGCCACCAAGTAATTCTCCGCGGGTTATCTCTAGCCCGTACCTGTGAGCACCGCTAGCCAGCCCCGCAGAGTAGTCGTTACCGGCATTGGTTGCCTGTCGGCTCTCGGTCCGGATACGGCGAGCTTCTGGGATGGCCTGATCAAAGGCCGTTCCGGGATCTCCCGTATCACGCGTTTCGACCCCACGGACTTCCCGTCCAAGGTGGGCGCCGAAATCCGCGATTTCGATCCGGGCAAGTTCATGGACCCCAAGGAGGCCAAGCGCAATGACCGCTACACGCAGTACGCCGTCGCCGCCTCCCGCATGGCCATCGAAGACGCCAAGGTCGACACGACCAAGCTCGATGCGGATCGCTTCGGCGTGATCATCGGCTCCGGCATCGGCGGCATGGAGACCATCGAAAACCAGGCCCGTGTGCTCATCGAGCGTGGCCCGAGCCGCGTCTCTCCTTTCACGATTCCTTCCTTGATCGCCAACATCGCCTCCGGCGTCGTCGCGATCGAGTTCAAGGCCAAGTCCGTCAACTACGGCGTCGTCTCCGCCTGCGCCTCCGGCTCTCACGCCCTCGGCGAGGCGATGCGCCACATCCGTGACGGTCATGCCGACATCATGCTCTCCGGCGGTTCGGAGGCGGCCATCACCCGCCTCGGGTACGCCGGCTTCTGCAACATGAAGGCGATGTCGACCGACTTCAACGACACGCCCGAAAAGGCCTCTCGTCCGTTCGACAAGCTCCGCGATGGTTTCGTCATGGGCGAAGGCGCTGGCGTCCTTGTCATCGAATCCCTCGAGCATGCCCAGGCTCGCGGCGCCCGCATCTACTGCGAACTCGCCGGCTACGGCGCTACCTGTGACGCTTACCACATCACCGGACAGGATCAGGAAGGGAAGGGCCTCGCGCTCTGCCTGAACCGCGCCTTGTCCGAAGCGGGCATCGCCAAGTCCGAGGTGAGCTACATCAACGCCCACGGCACTTCGACCCCGATCAACGACCGTTGCGAGACGCTCGCCATTAAGCGCGTCTTCGGCGAACAGGCTCCCAAGATCGCCATTTCCTCGACCAAGTCCATGACGGGCCACCTGCTGGGTGCCGCGGGGGGCGTCGAAGCCGCCGTCTGCGCCCTCGCCATCCACCATGGCGTGGTGCCTCCGACGATGAACCTCGAGAATCCTGACCCGGATTGCGACCTCGACTACGTGCCCAACCAGGCCCGGAAGATGCAGGTCAACGTGGCCATCTCGAACAACCTCGGTTTCGGCGGACATAACGCCTCCTTGGTCTTCAAGGCCCTGAAATAAGGGGCTTAGGCTGGAACTTTCAGGGTTTATGGGGTTAAACCTATAACCCTTGATGCTTCCTATGCCCCGCTCCTCCTTCGCCTCGTTGGTCCTGCTGGCTAGCCTGCCTCTCGTCGGCTTGTCGCAAGAAGTCGCCGCACCGACCCATATCCAGGTGACCACGACCTTCACCCGGAAGGACGCCACGGGTAAGGTCGAGACCGTCTCCTCCCCGACGGTCGTCGCCATCTCCGGTAAGCAAGCGACCATCGGCGTGGGGGGTGGTGACAACGGCATCAACTTCAGCGTCACCCCGACGGTTGGTGCGGATGGTTCGATCGCCTTGAAGATGGATACGCAGGTGAAGTCCAAGGCTGACCCCGCGACCCAGAATCCCGATGAGTTGCGCCGCAAGCAAAAGGAGGCCGCCCGTCAGAAGTCGAACCTGCCGGTCTTCCATTCCGCGATCCCCGCCGAAGGCATCTATTCCGTGGAAGACGGCGCGGGCGTCCGCCGCTGGCTGAAGGTGGGTCGCACCGTCGATGGTTGGACCATCAAGTCCTACGACGAGAAGCGCGAGGTGCTGACGATTTCGCAGCTCGGTAAGGTGCAGGAACTGACCTTGCATAAGGCCATCATCGACGGGCTTGCGGTCACGCACGGCAACACCACGACCGCTTCGGTGAAGTCCGGCGAATCAACCAAGTTCACGACCCCAGAAGGCGTCGAGGTCGAGGTGAAGGCCGAAGTGATGCAGATGACCAAGTAGCCCGCGCGGCTACGCGGTCAGCGCGGCTTGCCAGACGGCCCTTTCGCCCGCGATGCCATAGGCATCGAGTCCGGCGGCGATGTCCGCATGCGTGGGTTCACGTACGGAGTGACGTGGGTCGCCGGGCAGTTCCGGGCGCGCTTGCCGCACCAACGCCCAGGCTGCCCAGGCCCGCCACTGCTTGAGCTCGGCGCGTTCCCCGCGGACGCGATCCGCCAAATGCTGGTAGTGCACGCGGGCGTTGCCGGTGAAGGCGTCGCTGGGCTGGGAGACGAGCCAGCGGATGGCGGCGTAGGGCAGCGGGTAGGCGGCGAGGATTTCATCCGTGGCTGAGACGTCGCAATAGAGCGCCCGGTCGATCGCCAGCAGGGCGCGGGCGGGGAGGCCGTCCAGCCAGAGCTGCTGTCCGTATTCCAGGCACCGGGCGTAGAGTTCCGCGCCGCCTACTGCCCGTTGCTCCGCAAGGTCACGCCAACTCAACGGGCGGCCACAGGAGGGCAGAAACGGGCAGGGCGGATTCACGCTCAGGGCTTGGCGTAGGGGTTGGTCTGCTTCTCGTGTCCTACGGTCGTCCGCGCCCCATGTCCCGGCAGGAGCACGGTTTCATCCGGCAGCGTGTAAATGCGGGTCCGGATGGAGCTCAGGAGCTCGTTCCAGTTGCCGTTGGGCAGGTCGGTGCGGCCGACGGAGCCGCGGAAGATGGCGTCACCGCAGAAGGCGACTTGGTCGCTCGCGCAATAGAAGAGCAGGCTACCGGGGCAGTGGCCTGGGACGTGCCGTGTCTCGAAGGTTTTGCCGGCGGCGACGAAGGTGGAGCCTTCTTCCAGCCAGGTCGTGACCTTGGCCGACTTGAAGTCGTCTTCCGTCAGCGAAGGGATCATCGAGAGGTAGCGGTTCATGTAGGCCTCGATGTTCTCGATGAGTTCGCGGTCGGCGCGATGCGCGAGGACCTGCGCCCCGGCGGCGGCAAAGGCATGCGCTTCGCACATATGGTCCCAATGGCCGTGCGTGAGCAGGAGGTGGGTGAGCTTGAGCCCGCGGACCTTGATCAATGGGAGCAAGGTGCGTGCAGCGCCTTGCGGGGCGTCGACGACGATGCACTCTTTGCCGTCCTCCGAGGTGATGAGGTAGGTGTTGGTCTCGAACGGTCCGAGGGGGGCTGCTTCAATTTTCATCAGAGGGATTAGGCGGGGCCGAAGGCTTGGTCTAAGGCGGTTTCGAGGCTCGCAGGAGGGCGGATGGCCTTGAAGTCGCGGTTGACGAACGCGTGCACGGTGAAGCCTTCGACCAGGAGTTCTTCGCCGCGGGTGACTTGATAGGTCAGGCGCAGGCGGGCCCGGGGCTTCTCGGCTAAGGTGACGGTGATCTTAACGCGGTCGTCGAAGTGCGAAGGGCGGTGGTAGGTCAGCCCCCGGCAAGGGGGTCGTGAAGATGGGCCCATGGGTCAGCGCGAGCGATGGATCTTATTCTTGGTCGGTGCCCTCGTCGGGGTCGGCGTCCTCTGGGTCGTCCAGACCAATAGCCAGCCGCAACGCGACGCGAAGCGCCAGGTCCGCGAGGGCCTCAACCTGCCGGGCATGATGTACGACTTCGCGGTCACTCAGAAGGGGTTCTATGGCCACTATGTGCTGTGGGAGTCCGTCGAGACGCGCGCGGATGGTTCGAAGGTGCGCTCCATCGTCACCGGCGGCCGTCGGCATTACGAGGCTTCCGGTCGCGAACTCGCCCAAGAATACTTATTGATCAAAGAGACCTACGCGGCCGGCACGGCCCTCGCTGAAGCTGGTCCGGTCGTGGACTATTCCTTCCAGTTCGCCGACCGCCTCGTGCTCAAGCTCAAGCCCGGCCAGTCGGCCTCGGCGGTGAAATTGCCGACCGGCGACGTCGCCCAGGCCGTTCCGGGTAAGCCCGATGAGGCTGTGCTGCCGCTGAAGAAGTGGCATGAGCCGCTCGAGAAGACCCCTTGGGCGGACCTCCCGAAGGTCCTCGCCGCCGTGCGCGCCGACCCCGCCGTTGCCTCCGCGGAGCTCATCACGATTGATTGGAAGAAAGAAGCGGAAATCATCCGCGCCAATAGCGGCCAGAAATGAACGACGACCTCCAGCGGAAGGGCACCTTGACCGTGGCGATCAGCCTGACGGTCAATGTCTTCTTGGCAGGGTTGAAGCTCATCGTCGGTTTCACATGCTTCTCACAGGCCCTCGTGGCCGATGGTATCCACTCGTTGGTCGACATCGCCGGCGATATCGCCGCGCTCATCGGCCTGCGCCTCGCGCATCTGCCCAAGGATGAGGATCATCCCTACGGCCATCATCGCTTCTCCACGCTGGCGGCGTTGCTCATCTCTTCGTTGGTGCTGCTGTTCTGCTTGGGCCTCGCTTGGCAGTCGTTGAGCGGTCTGGTCTCGGGCGCGGAGGTCAAGCAGCCCGGTTTGGCGGCGGCGTGGGTCGCCGGCGCGGCTTTGCTCATCAAGGAGGTCTTCTATCAGTTCGCTCGTCGGCAGGCCGAACGTTTAGGCTC
>RFQN01000170.1 GCA_009924965.1 Verrucomicrobiota bacterium | reverse complement strand
TGCTTCTCGAAGAGCTTCAGGGTGTGGTCGCGGAAGCGGGCGTTGAGCGCGTCGAGACGACCGGCTTCGGTCGTGTAGGTGCGGAGCTCGAAGACGCCTTGGCCATAGGTCTTGGCTTGGGCGAGGGCGGAGTAGTCGGTCGCGCTGAGGAAGGCGTTCTCGATATGGTCGATGAGCTTGCCGTCCTTCTCGGATTCCTTCGCCGCGGCCTTCCAATCAGGGTCGGCCTGGAAAGCCTTCCAGGCGGCGTCATGGGCGGCGCGGTCGGGGAAGGCGAGGAAGTAGACCAACTTGTTCTCCTTATTGTCGACCGGGACGAAGTAACCGAGGCTCGTCATGCCATGCTTGGCGAAGAGCTTCAAGGTGTGGTCGCGGAAGCGGGCGTTGAGCGCGTCGAGCTTGCCGGGCTTGGCGTAGTAGACGCGCATCTCGAAGAGACGCGTGTCGGGTTCGGCGGCGGTCGCCGTGGAGGCGAGCAGGCCGAAGGTGAGGAGGGTGAGGAGGGTTTTCATGGGAGAGTTACTTCTTGAGGAATTGGTCGACGTTCTCGCGGGTCACGACCTGGAAGGGGATCATGACTTCTTTTTCGTAGGGCTGCTTGGAGGCGATGAGGATGGCGGAGTCGACGGCCCCGCGGCCTTGGCCGACGGCATCCTGGAAGACCGTGGCGTCGAGGCGGCCGGCTTTCACGGCGTCCAGGGCCTGCGCGATGGCGTCGACGCCGATGACATAGACGTCCTTCTTGAGGCCAGCGCGTTCGAGCGCGAGCAAGGCGCCCATGGCCATCTCGTCGTTGTGGGCGAAGATGGCCTGGAACTTGCCCTGGTGGGCTTGGATCCAGTTCTCGGTCAGGGCGAGCGCCTTGGCGCGGTCCCACGAGGCCGTCTGGTGGTCGAGGAGCTTGAGGCCGGGGTATTTGGCGAGCACCTTCCGGGCGCCGGCATCGCGGTGGATCTGGGCGGACTGGCCCATGATGCCATGAATCATGAGCACGTTGCCTTGGCCGCCGAGTTTCTTGGCGATGGCTTCCATGGCGAGGATGCCGGCCTGTTCGTCGTCGGAACCGACGTAGCAATCCGGCGCGGCCTTGGTCAGGGAGTTGACGTTGATGACCGGGATCTTGGCGGCGCGGGCGCGGTCGATGGCCGGGGAACTGGCCTCGACCTCGCACGGGTTGAGGATGATGACGTCGACTTTCTGCGAGATGAAGTTCTCGGTCTGGCTGATCTGCTTCTGGGCGTCGGCCTGCGCGTCGACGAAGACGAGCTTGATGCCGCGTTCCTTGGCACGGGCTTGGACGGCGTCGCCGAGGCGGGCGGTGTACTCCGCCGACTGGTCGCGGGAGGAATAGCCGACGAGCCATTCGCCGGGCTTGCGGGCTTCGGCTTTCTTGCAGCCGGTCGACAGGGCGGTGGCCAGGAGGGCGCTAGCGAGCAGGAAGCCGCCGGCGACGGTGCGTGGGGTGAGGCGCATGGACGGGTTTTACGAGCGGGCCTGACGTCGGTCGAGCCAAACCGCACCGACGATGATGACCCCCTTGATCACGGCCTGGTAGTAGGACGACACGCTGAGGAGGTCCAAGCCGTTGTTGATGACCCCGATGAGGAGCACGCCGAGGACGGTGCCAAGGACGCTGCCGACGCCGCCGGACAGGCTGGTGCCGCCGATGACCACGGCCGCGATGGCGTCCAGTTCGTAGGCCTGGCCGGCGTTGGGCTGCCCCGTGGTGATGCGGGCGGCGAGGACGACCCCGGCCAAGCCAGTGAGGAGCCCGCAGAGGCCGTAGGCGAAGAGTTTGACCTTGGGCACGGAAACCCCGGCGGCGCGGGCGGCTTGTTCGTTGCCGCCGACGGCGTAGAGGTGACGGCCCAAGCGCAAGCGGCTCAGGAAGAGCCAAGAGCCTCCGGCCACGACGCCGAAGCAGAGCAGCGGGATCGGCAACGGGCCGAGGTCGCCCGCCAGGTTCGTCAGCGACGGGGACATGTCCGCCACGGGCTTACCGCCGCTGAGGATCAGGGCCAAGCCGCGGGCCACGGTCATCATCCCGAGCGTGACGATGAAGGGTGCGATGCCGCCGCGGGTCACGAGCACGCCGTTGAAGAGGCCGCACGCCACGCCGGTGAGCAGGCCCATGCCGATAGGGACGACGAGGCTGTGCTCGCCTGGATGGGCGAAGAGCGCGCACACGACCCCGCTCAGCGCGACGACCGAGCCGAGGGAGAGGTCGACGCCACCGGTGAGCAGCACGAAGGTCACGCCGACCGCGAGGATGCCGTTGATGGAGATCTGGCGGGCGACATTCGTGAGGTTGGAAGCCGTGGCGAAACTATCGGTGGTCGCCGAGAGCGCACCGGCGATGACGAGGAGCACCGCGACGATGCCGAGGCGGTGGAGCAGGTTGCGGTCGAGGTGGAGCGATGGTGCTTTCATTGGGGCATGGCGTGGCGGAGGATTTCCTCCTGGTTGGTCTGGCGCGGGTTGAGTTCGGCGGAAAGTTCTCCTTGGCGCAGCACGAGGATGCGGTGCGTCAGGGCGAGGATCTCAGGGAGTTCGGAGGAGACGAGCAGCACGGCGGTGCCTTGGGCGGAGAGGCGGCCGATGAGCGCGTAGATCTCGGCCTTGGCGCCGATGTCGATGCCGCGCGTGGGTTCGTCGAGGATGAGGATGTCGGGGCGGTGGAGCAGGGCGCGGGCGAGCAGGACCTTCTGCTGGTTGCCGCCGCTGAGCTCGCGGATGGCTTGCTGCGGGCTGCTCGCCTTGATGGCGAAGTCCGCCGTCGCCGAGCGTGTGGCCGCGGCCTCGGCGGAACGGTCGAGGACCGAGCCAGGGCTGAACTGCTCCAGTGCGGCGAGCGTCAGGTTATGCTCCACGCTCATCGCCGGGATGATGCCTGAGCCCTTGCGGTCTTCCGTGACCATTCCGAAACCCGCGGCCAAGGCGTCGGCCGGGCAGGTGATGCGGGTCGGTTGGCCACGCAGCCGGATCTGGCCCGAGTCCGCGGGCGCGAGTCCGAAGAGCGCGCTCACGACCTCCGTACGGCCGGCACCCATAAGGCCGGCGAGCCCGAGCACTTCGCCCCGACGTAAGGTGAACGAAATGTCCCGATACGCGTGGGCCCGGGTGAGCCCTTGGACCTCCAGGATGGTTTCGCCAGGTTGCGTGACGACCGGCGGGAAGACTTGGGCCAGCTCGCGTCCGACCATGTGGGTGATCAGGGAGTCGGGAGAGAACTCGCTCGCCGCTTGGGTGCAGACCAGCTGGCCGTCGCGCAGGACCGAGATGCGGTCGGCGAGGCGGAAGACCTCGTCCATCTTGTGCGTGGTGTAGACGACGGCCACCCCGCGGGCGCGGAGCGTCCCGATGGCCTTGAACAACGCCGCGACCTCGTGGTCGGACAGCGCGGCGGTCGGTTCGTCCATCAGGATGACGTCGGCTTGGCGGGCCAAGGCCTTGGCGATCTCGACGACCTGCATCTGCGCCACGGAAAGCCGGCGCATCGGTAAAGTCGTATCCAGTTCGGTGTCGAGCGAACGCAGCCAAGCCTGGGCTTGCTGGTGGAGTGCTGCGCGGTCGACCCAACCCAAAGCGTTTACCGGCTCCATGCCGAGCAGGAGGTTCTCCGCGACGTTCAGGTCGGGGATGGGCATCAGCTCCTGGTGGACCATCGCGATGCCCTGCGCCAACGCGTCCTGCGGCGAGCCGAAGCGCACTTGTTGACCGCGCCACTCGATGATCCCGCCGTCGGGCTGATAGAGCCCTGCCAGCATCTTCATGAGCGTGGACTTACCAGCCCCGTTCTCACCCATGAGGGCATGGACCTCCCCGGGGCGGAATTCCAAGCTGACGCGCTGCAGGACGGGCAGGCCGCCGAAGACCTTGGTCAGCTCGAAGGCGCGGAGCATGGGCCTTACTTGGCCGCCGGGGCGGCCACGGGCACGTCGCCGGCCACTTCCTTGGGCCAGTCCTTCAGCGGACGGATCTCGAAGCGACGGTACTCACACTCGGCGGCTTCGGATTGGATCTG
>RFQN01000169.1 GCA_009924965.1 Verrucomicrobiota bacterium | reverse complement strand
GTGGCCTTGTTCACTTCCTTGCCGTTGACGAGGATCGTGACCGTGTTGCCGTCGCAGACCGTCGTGAAGGTGTTCCATTCGCCGGCCGGCTTCTCGGCGTCGGCCTGCTTGCCGAGGCGGTAGCCGCGGGTCTTGCCGGTCTTCTTGTCCTTGAGTTCCGTGCCGCCCGTGAGCGTCGCGCCGTTCCAGAAGTAGAAGTCACCCTGGTTCTTGTGCATGCCTTGGCATTCGATGCTCTTGGGCCAGATCGCGTCGGGGGGCGTCATGTGGACGACCACGCCGGTGTTGCCCGGCTTGGTGAAGCGCCACTCGACCGTGAAGCGATACTGCTTGTAGCTCTTCTCCGTGCGCAGGAAACCGTTGGGCTTGCCGACGCAGGAGAGGATGCCGTCCTTGATCGACCAGGTTTCCTTGGAGGTCTCTTCCGGGAAGACGACCCAGCCGGAGGTGTCCTTGCCGTTGAAGAGTTCGGTCTTCGCGGCAGGAGTGATCGCCTCGGCGGCGAAGGCGTTGATCAGGGCGGACGCCAGCAGGGCGACCGTCAGGGTGAAGCGGTGGAGGGGCATGGGGTGACCTTACGATTTCGCCCTGCCCAATGAAGTCTAAACACCGTATTTAAACGGCGTATAAGTGTCGTTTACCGCCTAGGCCATGATGCCCTTGACCACCTTGCCCGCGATGCCGGTCAGGCGGACGTCGAGGCCTTGGTACTTCACGTTGAGGCGATGATGGTCGATGCCCATCAACGCGAGCATCGTGGCGTGGAGGTCGTGCACATCGACGACGTTGTCGACGGCGTTATAGCCGAGTTCGTCGGTGGCGCCGTAAGTGGTGCCGGCCTTGATGCCGCCGCCGGCGAGGAAGACCGAGTAGCCTGCGATATGGTGGTCTCGGCCGGTGCCTTGGCCCATCGGGGTGCGGCCGAATTCGCCGCCCCAGAGGATCAGCGTGTCGTCGAGGAGGCCGCGCTGCTTGAGGTCGTTGATCAGGGCGGCCGTGGCCTTGTCGACATCTTCGGCGCCCATCTTCATGCCGTTGTCCAGGTTGCCGTGCAGGTCCCACGCGCGGTGGTAGAGCTGGATCATGCGCACGCCGCGTTCGGCGAGTCGGCGGGCCATCAGGCAGTTTGAGGCGAAGGAGCCGTCGCCGACCTCCTTGATGCCGTAGGCTTCGATGGTCTTGGCGGATTCGCTCTTGAAGTCGAGCAGCTCGGGCACGCTCGACTGCATCTTGAAGGCCATCTCATATTGGGCGACGCGCGTGGCGATCTCGGGGTCGACCGTCTCTTCGGCCAGCTGGCCGTTGAGGCGACGGATTTCGTCGATGACCTGGCGCTGGGTGCTCTGGCAGACGCCCTCGGGGTTGCCGATGTAATGGACGGCTTCGCCTTTGGATTGGAACTGGATGCCCTGGTACTTGCTGGGCAAGACGCCGCTGGACCATTGGCGCGAGGAGATCGGCTGGAGGCCGGTCTTGCCGGCGGAGGTCAGCACGATGTAGCCGGGGAGGTTCTCGGTCTCGGCGCCCAAGCCGTAGAGCAGCCACGAGCCCATGCTGGGCCGGCCCTTGATGATCGAGCCAGTGTTCATGAACGCGTGCGCGGTGTCATGGTTGATCTGCTCCGTCTGCATGGAGCGGATGACGCAGAGGTCGTCGGCTTGCGCGCCGATGTGCGGGAAGAGGTCGCTGACTTCGATGCCGGCCTTGCCGTATTTCTTGTAGTCGATGAATGAGCCGCGGGCCTTGAGGACGGCGCCTTGGAGCTGGGCGAGCTGCTGGCCCTTGGTGAAGGACTCGGGGAAGGCTTGGCCATCGAGCTTCTTCAGCGCGGGCTTCCAGTCGAAGGTCTCGAGGTGCGACGGGCCGCCGGCCATGCAAAGGTAGATGACGCGCTTCGCCTTGACGGGGAGATGCGGCGTCTGGAGGACACCCTTGGAGAAGTTGGCGGTGCCGGGCGCGGCGGTCGCCGCCCAGCCTTTGGCGGCGAGCATGGCGAAGGCAGCGCTGCCTAAGCCATAGGCGCTCTTCGTCAGGAAGCTGCGTCGGTTGATCGACAGCGCGTGCGCGATGGGGTCGTAAGGGTGCATGGCTTAGTAGCGCGTGATGACTTCGTGGGAGTTGAGGAGCACGCGGCAGGCCTGCGTCCACGCGGCGTGCGCGGCCAGGTTATCCGTGGGCGGTGGCGTGAGCCCGACTTTGAGGAGCTTGGTGGCTTCCGCAGGGTTGGCCGTGTAGTAGGATTGCTGGTCGGCGATGAGTTTCTCGAGCGAGGCGCGCTCGGTGGGCTTAATCCCTCGGCCGACGGCAAGGAGGAAGGCGGCGTTGAGGCGGTCTTCCGCGGCGGGTTTGGCGAGCAGGCGGGCGGCGAGGACCCGGGCGGCTTCGACGAAGGTCGGGTCATTCAGGAGCGTGAGCGCCTGCTGGGGCGTGTTGCTGGAGTTGCGGAGCGCCACGCATTCGTCGCGGGCGGGGGCGTCGAAGTTCACCAGCATCGGGTGCAGGAACATGCGCTGCCAGTGCATGTAGAGGCCGCGCCGCCATTGTTCGGCGTCCTTGCTCGCGACATAGGTGCGGTTCGGGAACTGGAGGGGCTCGTAGTGGCCGTCGGGTTGGTAGGGCTTGACGCTAGGGCCGCCGATATCCTCTGCGTTCAGCAGGCCCGCGATGGCGAGCGCGTTGTCGCGCACGAACTCGGCGTCGAGGCGGCGTGGGTTCTGCGAGGCCAAGAGGCGGTTGGCCGGATCAAGGTCCTTGAGCTCCGGACGTAAGCTGCTGCTTTGACGGTAGGTGCGGCTGGTGACCATGAGACGCACGAGGCGCTTGATGTCCCAACCATGTTCGCGGAAGTCGCCGGCGAGCCAGTCGAGCAGTTCGGGATGGGAGGGCGGTTCGCCCTGCGAGCCGAGGTCATCGAGCGCGGCGGAGAGGCCGTTGCCGTGGAAGATCTGCCACAGGCGGTTCGTGAAGGTGCGGGCGGTGATGGGGTTCTCCTTGGACGTCAGCCAATTCGCCAGGTCCAGGCGGGTGAGGCGCTGCTGCTCGGTGCTCTGACGGTAACCGGGCAGGAACGACGGAGTCGCCGGGAGCACGATCGGGCCGGTGGTGTCGAGGAAGTTGCCGCGCGGGAGGATGCGCACCGTGAGGGGAGCGCGGGCTTCGGTCACGAGCGACCAGGCCACGCCCCGGCGGTACTCGCGTAGCTTGGCGGCCATGGCCTTCGCTTGATCGAAGTCGGCGCGCACCGGTTGGACCGAGCAGAGGTAGGCCACGGCTTGGTCGGCGGGCGTCTTGGGCAGAGCGCCGACCGTCAGCGGGTCGTAGCCACCGAAAGGCGTGACGGAAATCTGGATCGGCTGGGTGCCGGCGCCGTCCAGGGCGACGAGCAGCGTGTCGCCGGCAGTGAGGTCCACCGGGGTGTCGAGGAGCCAGACGGCCGACGCGAGGCCCTCGGCCGGCACGGTCAGCGACCAGGTGTTGCCGAGGCCGAGGATCTCCGCGCCGTTGGCGTAGCGGACGTCACGCACGGCGGCGTCGGCGAAACCGGCCACCAGTTTGCGTTCCTTGCCGGCGGCAGTGCGCACGGCGAAGCCGACGGTGAGGCTGCTGCGCGTTCCGGGCTTGGCGTCAGGCAGCGAGAGTCGCACGGCTGCGACGCGCATCGCGCCAGGCTGCAGCGCGACGACGAGGTCTTCTGCGTCGTCGACCGCGACGACAACGTGCTCGGCCACCGCACGCGCGCCGAGTGCCACGCCGACCGCTCGCTGATCCACCGCTCGCTGAGCGTGATCGTCGAGACCTCCGAGGGGATGCTGCTGCAGCGCCGCTCCCTGCGGAAGGACTCGTCGCCCGGCTGGTGGGACCTCGCCTGCTCGGGGCACGTCGACGGCGACGAGACCTACGCCGCCGCCGCCGCGCGCGAGCTGCGCGAGGAGCTCGGCTACGACGGGCCGCCGCCGGAGCACCTCGGCACGACGATCACGGACCTCGGCGACGAGGTCGAGATGGCCGCGCTGTTCCGCCTCCGCGCCGACGGCCCGTT
>RFQN01000168.1 GCA_009924965.1 Verrucomicrobiota bacterium | reverse complement strand
GAGGGAAGTGCGCATAGGAGTGTACAGATAAAACCCCACTCTAGGCGGATGGTTTCAGACGGTTCACCGCCAAAGAAAAACCCCGGAGGACCGGGGTTTGTTCAGGAAGTGACGCTTCCCTTACTGCTTCTGCGGGGCGCCTTCGACCTTCACGCCGAAGACCTTACCGTCCTTGGCTCCATCTTCGGAGGCGGCCGGCTTCTTCTTCTTCTCGGGCTTGGCGGCTGGCTCCTGGTCGGCCGAAGCGTCTTCCGCCGGCTTCTTCTTCTGGGCCTTGCCTGCTTCCTTGGCGACGGCGGCTGTGCCGGCGACGCCCGCTTCAACGAGTTTGCCCGCGCCTGGCCCAGGGGCGGCCGAATCGCCGCCGATGGCTTGGAGGCGCTTGATCTCTTCCATCGCGGCCTTGGCGGCCTCGTTGGCGATCTGCGTGGCGGCGTCAACGGAGTTGCCGACGAGAGAGGCGGGGCTGCCGGCGTCCGGCGCGGCGGCTTCATCGCCCTTCTTCTTCTTCGGAGGCGGCGGAGTCGCACCATCCGTGGGGGCGGCGCCGTCCGTCGCGGGCACCGGGTTGCCGGCGACATCGGTTTGCGCGGCGGGCTTGGCGGCCTTGGACTTCGCGCTCACCTTAGAAGGCGTGTTCTTGCTCGTCGTCCCGTTGGTGTTGGCGGGCTGCGTGTTGGTCGCGGCGGCGAGCAGGGCGAGGACGAGGAGATTCATAATACAGATACAACACCAAGCCAGGGGCGAGGTTTCAACCCTTGTCGGGCCGGAAGACGAAGAAGACCGCCCCGAGGATACAGAAAAACGCCCATAAATAGTCCCATTTCCACTTCTCACCTAAGAAAAGCACCAGAAAAGGCACGAAAACGAGCAACGTAATGCATTCCTGGATAATCTTCAATTGGGCGACCGAGAGGCCGCCGGCGTTCCCTAGGCGGTTGGCTGGGACCATGAGCAGGTACTCCAGCAGCGCGATGCCCCAGCTCACGACGGCCGCGATCCACCAAGCGCTGTCCTTCATCGTGCGCAGGTGCCCATACCAGGCGAACGTCATGAACAAGTTCGACAGGGTGAGCAGGCCGACGGTCTGCAGTAACGTGCGCGGAGAGACGGTATCCATGCAGGCAGGAAAGTCGCCTATGTGAGGTAAGGCAAACCGTCTCGGAATCAGAGGCCGGTCAGCGCGAAGGTCCGCAAGACGATCTCGCGGCGGTTGCGCGTGTAGGCCACGCGCAGGACGAGTTGGCCGTCCACGACGTCGAGCAAAGCCGAAGGGTAGGAGACTTCGCCTTTCGGCACTTCATCCAGGCGGTGCAAGCGTTCCCAGGCGGAGCCATCGCGGCCCGTGAGCACGGCGTCCAGCTGGAGGCGGTTGGAGCCAGGGTTCAGCACCAGCAGTTCGCGCCCGTCGGGCAGCCTTAACGCTTCCAGGCCCGAGTTGGGGTTGGCTTGGCGCGGTTGCGCCGGACGGAGCGTCGACCATGTGCGACCATCGTCGTTGGAGGTCGTACGGGCCACGACGCCTTCGCGCGTGCGGGCGTAGGCGACGAGGTGGCCGCCACCGTGGTCGATGAGCGACGGCTGGATGGCGTTCAGCGCGGGGACATCGTCGGCGGGCGTGCTGCGACTCCAGTGGGCGGCGACGGTCCAGGCGCCCGGTTGGGAGCAGCGTTCGAAGTGGACGCGCCAGGGCTTTGCGCCGAGCGCGGACTCCGTGCTGCTGCCGAAGAGCACCGAACCATCTGGGCGACCGAGCGCATGGCAACGGATCGGACCAAGGAAGCCTGGCGGCAGCGGTTGGGCCGGGGACCAGGTGAGGCCGCCGTCGGCGGACTGGCGGCACCAGCCCGCCCAGTCCGGAATCCGTTTGGCTACCTTATAGAAGAGCGTGAGCGTGCTGTTGGGCCCGACGAAGAGGACTGGATTCCAGCAAGGTACGCCGGGCTGGGCGGCGACGGTGATTGGACGGCTCCAGGCCTGCGACCCTAGCTCTTGTCGGGAAAAGCGAATGACCACGTCGTCCGCCCCTTCCTTGGTGCCCGAGAACCATGCCGCGGCCAAGCTGCCATCGGGCAGTTTTACTAAGTTGGAGGCGTGGCATTCGGGGCCCGCCCCATCGCTTAAGATGGTTTCCGAGCGGAAAACAGCCGTCGGCCGGGTGGGCGACGTGCAACCCCCGGAAAAACAGGCTATTAGGAGGAGGACCGTGGTGAAGGGCCAGCGCATGCACAGGTCATAAAACCTCCCAAAGGGCTTGCAACGCTACGTTCTTTCGCACCTTCCACTGCATGCACAATATCCGAGAGTTGTTCAGCCAGAACCAAGCGTGGTCGGAGGACATTCGCCGGAAGCAGCCAGAGTTCTTCGAGGTGCTCTCGAAGCAACAGAGCCCCAAGTTCCTGTGGATTGGTTGCGCGGACAGCCGTGTGCCGGCGAACGAGATCGTCGGCTTGCTCCCGGGCGAACTCTTCGTGCACCGCAACGTCGCTAACCTCGTCATCCATACCGACCTTAATTGCCTCTCCGTCCTGCAGTACGCCGTCGATGCCCTTAAGGTCGAGCATGTCATCGTCTGCGGTCACTACGGGTGCGGCGGCGTGCAGGCTTCGCTCGAGCGCCGCAAGCTGGGCCTTATCGACAACTGGCTGCGGCATATTCGCGACATCCATCATAAGCACGCCTTGGCCGTGGAGAATGTCTTGGGCCCGGCGAAGCTCGACACCCTCTGTGAACTCAACGTCATCGAGCAGGCTTATAACGTCTGCCACACCACGGTGGTGCAGGACGCGTGGGCACGCGGGCAGAAAGTGCAGGTCCATGGGTGGATCTACGGCCTGCGCGACGGCCTGCTCAAGGACCTCGGGATGAACGTCTCGGCCCTAGAGGAAATCACCCCAGCTTACGGTAAAGCCGTGGCCCGTTACCATAAGGCTTAACCCTTGAGGCGTAGGTCGGCTTGAGGCGGTTTGGGCGCTCGGTTGCTTCGGGGCATGCTTCCCGAAGACCGTCCGCGTGAGCGCTTGGCCCGATTGGGCCCTCGGGCCCTCATGGACGAGGAGCTCTTCGCCTTGCTCATCGGCGCCGGGACGAAAGGTGCGCCCGTGCAGCAGGTCTCGCAGGCGTTGGTCAACGCAGCCGGCAGCCTGGCGACGATGGCGACCTGGGAGGCCGCGGATTTCGCCCGCGTGCATGGGTTGGGCCCGGCGAAGGCCGCCGAGCTCTCCGCGGTGATGGAGCTCGCGCGCCGGATCCGGGAGCGGGCGCAGGACCCAGGCGACAAATTAGATGCCCCGCTGAAGGTCTGGGCGCGGATGGAGCCGCTGGCGGCAGGGCTGACCGTTGAGAAGTGTTGGGTCCTCTGTCTCAACCGTCGCAACCGCCTCCTCGCCTTACATGAGGTCAGCTCGGGCACCGCGACGAGCGCGCTCCTGCACCCTCGGGAGGTCTTTCGCCAAGCGTTGCGGCATGGGGCCCCGGCGGCCATCGTGGCCCATAACCATCCCAGTGGCGACCCCACCCCCAGTGCGGCCGACCGCACCGTCACCCGGCAACTGGTCGAGGCGGGGCGAATCGTGGGGGTGGAGTTGGTCGACCACGTTATCATGGGGCGGCCCGAGGCTGATCCAGCGGGGAAAGGCTGGTTTAGCTTCGGGGAAGCGGGCTTGATTTAGGGGAACTTGCCGATGGGCTAGAGGGTCATACCCCTGCATGCCCCTTGCCCGTGTCCTCAAGATTGTCGGCGCCTTGTGCGCCGTTGGGTTGATCGCCGTCGGCGTTCGCCAAGGGCAGCGCTATTATAAGAAGAACGTCGCCGCCCCTCGTTCCGGGGAGGTCGTCTACCGCGAGGAGTGCCTCCGATGCCACGGGCCGATGGGGCAAGGCGTCGCCGGAAAATCCGACGAACCCCTCGTTGGCGAGAAGTCCGTCGCCTACTTGGCGAAGTACGTTGCGAAGGAGATGCCCGAAGACGACCCCGGGTCCTTGTCGACGGCCGAGGCGCTCGCCTCCGCGCAGTACATCCACCAAGCCTTCTATTCTGCCGAAGCCCGC
>RFQN01000167.1 GCA_009924965.1 Verrucomicrobiota bacterium | reverse complement strand
CGGATCTGCCGCAGGATGGCCAAATCGAGATGACCCGAGCCCAGCGGCTTGATCTGCTGCCCCTTGGCTTCACCATCGGCGTCCATGCCGTTGAGGTTGAGGCAGAGCAGGTGCGGCACCAACTGCGGCAGGAACTTGTCGAACCGCTCGACCACGCCATGGCCGTGATGGAGGTTGTAGACGATGCCCACGTTCTTGACGCCTTGCGCCTGCAGCGCCGCGACGACGGCCAGCAGGTTCTCGGGTTGGCCGAACCAATTGCCATGGTTGTAGAGACCGACCTGGCAGCCTTGCGCGGCGGCGGCTTGGCAAATCGGCTGGAGGCGCGCGACCTCCGCGGCGACACGGGCCTGTTGGTCCGCCGCATCCTTGACCGCGATCGGGCCGCCGTTGCCCATGACCCACAACTGCGGATGCACGTCGTGCTTACGGAACAACGCCAGCGCCTGCTTGGCCTCGTCGTTCAAGGTCGTCGGGAACCACCAACCCGTCAGCGCGATCCCGCGCTGCTTCAAGGCGACCAGTTCAGCGTCCCACTGCGGGATGTGTTCGGCGCGGTAATCATAGACGAACTGCTTGAAGCCCAGCGAAGCGAGCATCGCGGCGCGCGCCTCGGGGCCACGCTGCTTCGCGTCGAAGGGTACGATGCACCAGGCCGCCAGGTTCTCCTGGGCGAACAACGGCTCCTCGGCCGCCGCCGGCGAGGGCACGGTGAGGGCCAAACCCAGGAGGCAGGCTAAGACAGTAAGCACGAAGGAACGCATGCGGGGCGCGGGGTACGGATCGGTTCTAGTCCGACCGACCGCAGGAAGGCGAGTTCCCCCTCGGGCCAAATTATCTGGCGGCGGCTTGGTCTGGACGGAACCTTCCGGGCCCGTTCTGCTCTATTTACCTTATGACCCCCCGACGCCTCCTCGGCGGCCTGACCCTGGCCGCGCTGACCCTCACCGCTTGGGCGGACGACGGCCGGAGCTATTTCCCCCCGCCCGATAGCCAAGGCGGCTGGCGGACGCTGACCGAGGCCAAGGACATCCGGACGCAGGCGGGGATGGACCTCGCCCAGCTGGAACGCGCCTATGCCGGCACCGAACGCTCGACGCTGAACGGCGGGCTACTCGTCGTCCGCCACGGCTACCTCGTCTTCGAAGGCTACTTCGGCAAGGCCCGCCGCAACGCCAACCCCGACATGGCCTCCACCGGCAAGGCCTTCACCAGCATCGCCTGCGGCGTCATGCTCGCCGAGCATCCCGCGGCATTCCCGGCCGGACTCGACACCAAGGTCTTCACGCCGCAGTACCTGCCGGAAGCCTTCCCGCTCGACGACCCGCGCAAGGCCGAGATCACGCTAGGCCAACTGCTCAGCATGAGCGCCGGCTTCCACGGTGAAGGCACCGCTCCCGGCGTGACCAAGGGCGAAACCATCCCGCTGAAGCCCGTCCCCGGGCAGGACATCCGCCGCCTCGACGAGTCTTCGCTGAAGACGCCCCTCTGGTGCGCCCCCGGCGCCGGCTACTCCTACTCCTCCCCTTCCCCGCACATCGCGTCGATGGTGCTCCGTCGCGTGACGGGCCGGGAGCTCAAGGACTACATCGACGAGAAGTTCGCGCAGCCGATGGGTTGGGGCACCTGGAACTACTGCCTCTTCCGCGGGGACGTCGTGATGCCCCACGCGAACGGCGCCGGCAGCATCGCCCTGCACGCCACGGACGCGCTCCGCTTCGGCTACTGCCTCCTGCGCCAAGGCCGCTGGGGCGCGCGCCAGCTCGTGCCGGCCGACTACATCGAGCGCTGCCATCAACCGAGCCCGCATAACCCGCACACGCCCTTCTCCCTGCAGTTCGAGCACAACGCCGACGGCCATGTCGCCGGCGTGCCGAAGGACGCCTTCTACAAGACCGGCGCCGGCGGCTTCTGCCTCTACGTGGTGCCGTCGCTCGACCTCGTCGTCTACAAGCTCGGCGGGTCCGATGGCCAATGGAACCCCGACCTCACGCGCGTGCCGCAGCCGCCCGACAGCTTCGGCCGACGGACCGCCCCGCAGAACCTCGCCAAGAACACGATGAACGAGGGCTACAGCCACACGCGCGTGCTCGAGCTCGTCTGCGCCGCGGTACGCGACGAATAAGGCCCTGCCTTGCCAAGCCCGCTACCCCGCCCCAACTTGGCGGCATGCCTGAACCGCGCCCTGTCGCCGTCGTCGGCGGAGGGGCCGCTGGCTTCTTCGCGGCGATCGCCTGCGCCGAGAAGCTCGGACGCCGCGGCGTGGTGACGCTGTTCGAGGCCACGCCGCACCTGCTCGCCAAAGTCCGGGTCTCCGGCGGCGGGCGCTGCAACGTCACGCACAGCTGCTTCGAACCGGCCGAGCTGGTGAAGAAATACCCGCGTGGCGGCCGGGAGCTCCTCGGGGCGTTCCATCGCTTCCAGCCACGCGACACCATTTCCTGGTTCGCGGAACGCGGCGTCGGCACGAAGACCGAGGAAGACGGACGCATGTTCCCGGTGACCGATGACTCCGGCACCATCGTCGACTGCCTGCAGGCCGCGGCCAACCGCGCCTTTGTGCGTATCCGCGTCCAGACCGCGGTCAAACGCGTCGAGCGCACGGAGACCGGCTTCCTGCTCCACTTGGGCGATGGCTCCACGCACGCAGCCGAGAAGCTCATCGTCGCCACGGGCGGCAATAAGGCGTCGGGCGGCCTCGCGATCGCGGAGTCGTTCGGCCATGCGATCGTCCCGCCCGTGCCGTCGCTCTTCACCTTCCACATCAAGGACCCGCGCCTCACGGACCTCTCGGGCGTGTCGGTCGAGAACGTCGTCGTCACCGCGCCGGGCACGAAGCTCAAGACCGACGGCCCCATCCTCGTCACGCATTGGGGCCTCAGCGGCCCGGCCATCCTCAAGCTCTCCGCTTGGGGCGCCCGCGGCTTCGCCGAAGCCGGCTACCGTTTCCCCATCCAGATCAACTGGGTACCGCCGCATACCCGCGAATCGCTGCTCAAGGAGCTGACGCAGGTCCGCGAACAGAACCCGCGCAAGCAGCTCACGACGTTCAGTCCCGTGGCGATGCCGCAACGGCTCTGGGAACGCTTCGTCGCCGCGGCGGGGATCGCCGCCACGACGCCTTGGGCGCACGTCAGCAACCCAGCCCTGCAGGCGTTGGCCACGCAACTGACCACCAGCGCCTTCGACGTCGACGGCAAGAGCCTCTTCAAGGACGAGTTCGTGACCTGTGGCGGCGTGAAGCTGTCCGAAGTCGACTTCAAGACGATGGAAAGCCGCCTTTGCCCCGGACTGCATTTCGCCGGCGAGGTGCTCGACGTCGACGGCGTCACGGGTGGCTTCAACTTCCAGAACGCTTGGACGACCGGCTGGCTCGCGGGGCAGGCCGCGGCGGAGTAGGCGGCTGTTAGGTATCGCCTTTCGGGCGAAGGGCGGCACGCTGATCGGCATGAGCGAAGACGCCAATGCCGAAGGCCCCCAGTTGGGCGACATCCTGGAAGGCCAGCAACTCGTGGCCGTCGGCTTGGACTTCACGTTCACCGAGATCCATGCTTCGCATGAAAAGCTCTTCAAGGAGCTCGACCTCTGGCTGACCGGCATCCGCACCTACAGCCTGGAAGACGACTTCGAGACCGATGCGGGCCTCTGGGACGAGCTCGAAGACTGCGGGTACGCCATCGGCGAAGGCGAGGTCGACGGCGAACAGCCCGGCACGACGCTCAAGCTGTACGACGTGTGGGTCGACGCCGATCAGGTCGCGGCCACGTTGCAGGAAGTCCAGGAACTCATCGCCGACTTCCAGCAGCAAGCCATCGCGTTACTCCCGCCCGGACTCCACGGCGCCGCCTCCACGCACGAGACCCCGCTGGAGACGCTGAAACTCATCGCCCAGCTCGCGGAATAAGGTCGGCGGCCGACCAGTCCGGCGTTGCCACTCCGGCGGCGCTCGCTTTGCCTCGGGGGCGTACCGACCATGTCCCCCCAAGAGCTCAAGCAGACGATCTCGCACGGCCTGCTCTCCTTCCCGATCACTGACTTCGCGGCGAACGGCGACTTC
>RFQN01000166.1 GCA_009924965.1 Verrucomicrobiota bacterium | reverse complement strand
GTGTCTGCCATTCCACCACCCGAGCGTGCCTGTGTCCGGTAAGGTTTGCACCTTGGGCCGGTGTGGCAAGCGCTTTGCGACGCTCCTTAGGCGAGGCGACCTAGCGGCGACCCCACCTTGGCGTAGAGTTCGATGCCGGACTCGCCGGCTTGGATGAGGTCGTCTTCGAGGCGGATGCGGCCCGGCTCGAAGAGCGTAGCGAGGAACGAGCCGCCGAAGCGGAAGTAGCCTTTCTCATCGCCCTTCGCGACGGCCACGCCGGGTCGGTAGGTTTCGACGATGGTGCCGACGTTGGTCGCCCCGATGGCGACGATGGTCACGAGCCCGAAGGGGCCGGCGTCCAGCGTCACGCGTTGGCGTTTGTTTTCCCAGAGGTAGGCGACGTTGCGGCGGAGGGCGATCGGGTTGACGGAGTAGAGCCAACCGTTGGTGAGGACGGCTTCGCCGGGCGTGCCGGCGACGGGGAAGTGGAAGCGGTGGTAGTCGACCGGGCAGAGGCGCGAGCAGACCACGGTGCCGCGGCGGTAGCGTTCGCCGAGCGCGCGGTCACCGACGAGGGCAGGGATGTCGAAGGTCTGCCCTTTCGCGAAGATGCCTTTCACCGAGCTCGCATCTTGGAAGCCCAGATGCCGTCCGTCGGCCGGCAACACCGCCATCTCGGGCCGCGGGTCGACCGGGCGAGCCGACGGCTTGAGCTTGCGATAGAAGAACTCGTTGAAGGTCTTGTATGAATCGGGATTGGGGTCGGCGAATTCGCTGACATCGAGGCCGAAGTCTCGAATGAAGGGTTTCACTCGTTTGGCGCTGCTTGGGCGGTCGGCCGCCCAGCCGTAGAATTTCGAGACAAAGGAGCGCTTCGCCGCGGCGTGCAGCGTCAATTGCCCGAGAGGATTGCCGTAAATCCGCTTCAGCCAGACCTCTCCGTAGACCTTTTCGATCTCATCGCCGCCGGTGTGGCGGTTGCGTAGGTGGATGGGGGCGTCGGCTTCCATGTGAGTAGATTTGCGAAAATAGGGCTTCAAGGAAGCCATTTATCTGACAAAAACACCTTTCCCCACCCATGCCCCGCCTGGTCCTCGCCCTTTTGTTTCTGACTGCCGCGCTCCCTGCGCAGCAGTTCTCCACCCGCAAGTCGCCCGAGACGATCAAGGCCGAGGTCGAGGCCGAAGTCATCCGCGCCCGCTTGGACCTCGCCGCCGCGAAGCGTCGCTTGGCTGAACTTCCCAATAGCCTGGAGATGCGCAAACTCGAAGCCGAAGCGCAGGTCCGAGCTGCCCGCGCCGAAGCCGCCGCCGCCGCGCAGGAAGCCGAGCGCGCCCGTCTCGGTCTCGAATCTTCCGTCGCCTATGCCCGCGCGTCCGCCGCTGCCGCCGACAAGGATCGCGCCCGCGCGGAACTCGAAGCCGAAGCCAAGCTGGCCCTCGCTCAGGTGACGTTGGAGTACGCCAAGGTTTCCTCGGTCGCCACCATCGCGCGCCTGCAGCAGAAGACGTCCGAAGTCGCCAGCCAGGCGAAGATGACGTACCCCAAGGACCCGCTCATCGACGGCGTCCTGCACATCAGCGACCGTCGCATCCCCTTCAACGGCGTCGTCAACGACGCGCTCGCCCGTTCGGTCTGCGACCGCATCGCCTTCTTCAACGCACAGGACACGGAAGCGCCGATTTTCATCGTCATCGACCGCTCGCCGGGTGGCTCGGTGATGTCGGGCTACATGATCTTGCAGGCCATGGAGACCTCGAAGGCGCCTGTCTTCGTGGTCGTGAAGGGCTATTGCGCGTCGATGGCGGCGATCGTCACCACGCTGGCCAAGCGCTCCTTCGTCTACCCGCAGACCATCGTCCTGCACCACCAAGCCTCGACCGGCGTCAGCGGTAACATGACGCAGATGCAGGAGCAGCTCAAGTGGAGCAAGGTCTGGTGCGAACGCATCTTCACCAAGGTCGCCGCCCGCATCGGCGTGCCGCTCGACGATTTCATCACCGACATGTACAAGGCCACCGTCACGGGTGACTGGAAGGTCCATGGCGACGAAGCGGGCCAGCGCAAGTGGGTGACCGACGTCGTCGAACGCATGAACGAAGACAGCTTCACTTCGGCCGCCGCGGCCCCTGCGCCCGCGCCGTTGCCGCTCACCGGCTTCGGCGACACGAACCCTGCGACGGGCCGCGCCCGGCAGGAGATCGAGCCGGCCGGCCCCTGTGACCTCTGGTGGATGTACGACCCCACGGTCGAATACGTGATCCGCTGAACCTTTCATCAAACCCACCCAACGCCCTTTCATCATGAACCTCACCTCCACCTTCCGTCTCCTCGCGCTGGCCGCCTTGGTCACCGCCCCGGTGCTCGCGCAGCAGACCACGCGCCGCGTCATCGTCGTCCCGGCGAACGCCGCTCCGGCGGGCGCTCCCGCCGGCACCGCCTCGGGTGGCTCGACCGGTGCCCCGAGCACCGGCGGCCTGCCGACCGCCCAGCCGGGCGCGACCACCGTCGCTCCTGGTCCGGGCATCAACCGCGAGGAACTCACCCCTGAGCAGAAGGCGGCCTTGAAAGAAGCCGATCGTATGCGCACCGAGAAGGCCCGCATCGACGCCGAAGTCGCTTTGGCCGAGGCCAAGCGCACCGAAGAATTGGCACCGCTGAACGCCGAGACCGCCAAGCTCTCCGCGGAGCGCGCCCTCCGTTTGGCCAAGGCCGCCGCCGAAGCCGCCGCCCTCGAAGACGAGCGCGCGAAGCTTGAGCGCCAGGCCGCGTTGGAATCCGCCCGTTCGACCGCCCGCTTGACCGAGCGCAATAACAAGATCCGCGAGCTCGAAGCCGAGGCCAAGCAGCTCCAGCTCGAGGCCGCCAACACCATCTCCCGCCTGACCAACGAGATCTCCCGCTTCCAGAAGGAAGAAGAGGCCCGCAAGGTCGCCACCAAGGCCAAGCCGAAGTACCTCAAGGAACCCTTGGTCGACGGCACGCTGGTGATCAGCGACCGCCGCATCGCCTTCAACGGGGCCGTGACGGAGAACCTGGCCGACTACGTCTGCCAGCGCATCAACTTCTACAACAACCAGTCCGCGGAATTCCCGATCTTCATCGTCGTCGACAACAGCCCGGGCGGCTCCGTCGCCGCGGGTTACCAGATCCAGAAGGCCATGGCGGCCTCCAAGGCGCCGGTCTACGTCGTCGTGAAGGGCTTCGCCGCCTCGATGACCGCGGTGATCGCGACGCTCGCCGAGCGTTCCTATTGCTACCCGAACACGATCATCCTGCACCACCAGGTCTCCAACACCGCTCGCGGCAACATGACCGTGCTCAAGGAGCAGATTGAGTTCACTAACCGCTGGTTCGAGCGTCTCGGCACGCCGGTGGCCAAGAAGATGGGCCTGACCCTGCCGGAGTTCGTGAAGCAGATGTACGCGAACGACTCGACCGGCGACTGGCAGGCCTTCGGCGAGAAGGCCAAGGAGCTCAAGTGGATCGACAACGTCGTGGATCGCATCGAAGAAACCGCGGTGCTCGACCTCCTGCCTGCTGCCCCGACCGTGATGACCTTGCCCACCCCCCGGACCGCGCAGTCGGAAGTGTCGGGCGTCGTCCAGAAGACCGACGACAAGGGTCGCACCTACTTCGAGCTCCCGCCGCTCTCCAATCCCTTCGATGCGTGGTGGATTTATGACCCCCGCGGCCAGTATCGCGCCCGCTAAGCGTCTTATTTGAAGGTTTTTAAAGGGCCGCGGACCAGTTCGCGGCCCTTTTTCATTTGCTCGGAACCCGCAATTAAACTGACTGTCCCCATCCCCATGCGATTCCCCGCGCTCTTGGCCATCGTGGCCACCACTACTGTATCCTTGGCCGCCGAAGACGGTGCCCAGGTTTACAACACCCTTTGCGTGGCCTGCCACGGCCCGGATGGCAAAGGCCTCAACGGCTTGCCTCCCTTGGTCGGCAGCGATTGGCCCAAGGGCCAAGCCGAGCGCTCCATCAAGATCGTCCTCAACGGCCTGACCGGTCCGGTCGAAGTCGCCGGCAAGACCTACAACATCGACATGCCGCCGCAGGGCGCCGTGTTGAGCGACGAGAAGATCGCCGCCGCGCTGACCTACGTGCGCAAGACCTTCGCGGGCAACGCTGGGGCCGTGACCCCCGAGCTCGTGAAGTCGGTCCGCGCTGCCACCGCTGCGCGCACCACGCCGTGGACCGCAG
>RFQN01000165.1 GCA_009924965.1 Verrucomicrobiota bacterium | reverse complement strand
ATGGACCCGTTGGTCCTTTCCGGCTGGCTCATCGCCGCCGCCATCATCGGCAATGAGACCGGACGCTGGCTCGGCCTCAAGTTTGGCGAACGCGTCGAAGGCTGGAGCGACGGCTGGCTCTACAAGCGCCGCTACCTCGAGGCCACCCGCGCCTATTACGCCGAAAAAGGCGCCTCATCGCTCGTCCTCGCGCGCTTCCTGCCGATCATCCGGACGTTCATCCCGTTCGTCGCCGGCATGGGCCGCATGCCCGCGGCGCGCTTCTTCGTCTGGAACGTGATTGGGGCGGTGGTCTGGATCGGATCGCTCGTCGGCCTAGGCCACGTCATCGGCAACACCCCGCTGGCGGACAACCTCGGCCTCGTCATCGGCACCGTCATCGGCCTGTCTTTCGTGCCGGTCCTCTGGAAGGTCGCGCGCAGCTACTTCAGTGCGCCTGGACCGGGATCCAAAACTTGAACGTCGTCCCCGTCGGGCCCGAAGACTCGACGATGATATCGCCGCGGTGGTCGCGCAGGATGCGCTTCACGATGGCCAAGCCTAGGCCCGTGCCGTCTTCACGGCTGGTAAAGAACGACTCAAAGATTTTCGGGAGGATTTCGGCGGGGATGCCTGAACCGGTGTCGGTGATGCGCACGGAGATGACCTCGCCCTGCGGGCCGGGCTCGCGGGCGACGCGCAAGGCAAGTTTGCCGCCCTTGGGCATGGCCTGCACCGCATTGAGCAAGAGGTTCAGGAAGACCTGCTGGATCTGCCCAGGGTTGCCTTCGACAAACGGGAGGTCCGGGTCGGAGACGACCGAGGCCTCGACGCCGGCTTGCTGGAATTTAAGACGCAACAGCAGCACCGCGCTGTCGGCGGCCCCATCGAGGGGGAAGGACTTGAAGGCCCCGGACTGGGCCTTGCTCATGCCCAGCACGCGCGACACGACGCCTTCCATGTGCGTGACCTTTTCGCGCATGACCCCGAGGTCCTCTTGGCGCGGGTCATCGGCAGCCAAGCCTTGCCCCAAAGTATCGCAGAGCAGCTTCATCACGGTCAGCGGATTGCGGATCTCGTGCGCGACTTCGGCGGACAAGAGGCCCAACGCCGTCAGGCGCTCGCTACGTCGGAGTCCTTCCTCGACCGTGAAGACCTTGGCGTAAAGCCGGGCGTTCTGAATGGAAGAAGCGCCGAAGGATGAGAGCGCCGTGACGAGGTGCTTGTCATCGTCGGAGAAGCGGTAGGCGCCCATGGACACGCAGACCAGCACGCCGAAGGTCTCGTCCTCGTAGCGGACCGGCACGGCCAACAGCGACGACGAAGCGACCGGGTCGACGAGACGCGTGAAGAGATGCTCTTCGGACTTGCCGGCGATGGGCACGACCAAGGCGCGGCGGCGCGTCGCGGCCGTGCCGATGGAGGTCTGGTCGATGCTGGTGACCGGGTTGAACACGCTGCCGGCGCAGTCCCCTTCGAGGTGCCCCAACGTCAGCTCGCGGTCCTGCAGGCGGTAATAGGCGACCGCGCGCGCACCCAACAAAGCGCGCGTATGGTGGGCCAAGTCGGCGGCGATGCCCGGTTCGTCGCGTTCGCGGGCCAACTCCTGGGCCGCGCCGACGAGCGCCTCCAGCTGGGCGGCCTTGGAACGCAGCTGGCGGAGCAACCAGATACGGCCGACGGCCTTGGAGGCCTCATTGGTCAGCAAGGACAGGAAGGCGACGTCCGCCTCGGAGAAGGCCGCGAGCCGATCCGAGTCGCAGTTCACCACGCCGATGACATTGCCCATGAGCTCCATGGGGACGGCGAGTTCGGAGCGAATGCCCTGGCGGAGCTCGACGTAGCGGGCGTCCTTGGAGACATCCGGGACCAGCAGAGGTCGGGCGTGCAGGGCGACCCAGCCGGTGATACCCTGCCCCTGCGCCAAGACCTGCTGGGTCGAACCCTCTTCGAAACCATTGCTGACCTCGATGCGCAGCGACCCTGTCGTCGGTTCCAGCAAGGCGATGGACGCGCTGGAGGCATTCAAGGTCTGGACGATCTCAGCCAAGATGAAGTCGAGGGCCTCGCGCGGGTCTTCGGTCGCGTTGACGAAGGCGCCCACGCGATACAGGCAGTCGAGGACGCGGGCGTCACCCGGACGTTCCTGCGAGCGGGCGGAATGCGGCATCGGCTAGAGGGAGTGGTCCATGTCGAGCGCCGGGGCGTCGACGGACGTGCGACCGATGACCACCGCCGGGACACCGGCCACGCTGGTGTGCGGGGCGACGTCCTTGAGCACCACGGAACCGGCGCCGATCTTGGCGCCTTCGCCGACGGTGATGTTGCCGAGGATCTTGGCGCCGGCGCCGATGAGGACGCCCGAACGGATCTTGGGGTGACGGTCACCGCGGGCCTTGCCCGTGCCGCCGAGGGTGACCTCATGCAGGAAGGAGACATTGTCGCCGACGACCGAAGTCTCCCCTGCCACGAAACCGGTGGCGTGGTCCAAGAGAATGCCGATGCCGAAGTGTGCGGCGGGATGGATGTCCACGGCCAGGTGCTCGGACATGAGCGACTGGAGATGCGAGGCCAGTTCACGGCGACCGGACTTCCACAGCGAGTGGGCTAGGCGGTGCAGCGAGATCGCATGGAAGCCCTTGTACCAGAGGAACGGCACGAGGGCGTGCTCGGTGGCCGGATCGCGTTCCAAGGTGGCTCGGATATCGGCGCGCATCTGCGCAAGGATCTCCGGGTCGGCGGCGATGGCCTGCTGCATCGCGGCGGCCAAGGACTCGACGTCGTTGCCGGTAGGCGCGATGCGTTCGGACAAGCGCCGAACGATGCCTTCAGCAAAGGTGGCTCGTTCCAGTACATAGCGCTGCAGCATCGGCGCCAGCGCAGGCTCGGCCTGGGCGACGGCTTGGGCGCGGGCACGGATGTCCGCCCAAAGGGAGGCTTCGGTGGCGCAAGCCAAGGCGATGGAACGGGCGTCAGCCATATGCGGGGTCTAAATCCCCCTTTTTTGGCTTTTTGGCAACCCATGAGTAAAAAATGGCGAAAATCGCCCTCCAGCGGAGGTTGCCATGCAACGACCCGTCACCGTCGGGGTTGAAAACTGTAAGGAAGCCCCTACACCTCACCTCACACCCAACACACCCATGCGTCTCCTCACCTCCCTCCTCGCCTGCTTCGTCGCCCTGGCTGCTTCGGCCGCTCCGGAAATCGGCAAGCCCGCTCCTGACTTCACCGCCAAGGACAAGGACGGCAAAACCGTCTCCCTGTCCGACTTCAAGGGCAAGACCGTCGTCCTCGAATGGTACAACCCTGGTTGCCCCTACGTGAAGAAGTTCTACGACGTCGGCGCCATGCAGAACGCCCAGAAGGACGCGATCGGCCAAGGCGTCGTCTGGCTCGTCATCAACACCGGCGGCCATAAGCTCAACGAAAGCAACGGCTACTACCCGGCCACCGTCGTCATCGACGAAGGCAGCAAGATCGCCCGCGCCTACGAAGCCAAGACCACCCCGCACTGCTTCGTCATCGATGCCAAGGGCAACCTCGCCTACAAGGGCGCCATCGACAGCATCGCTTCCACGAAGTCGGCTGACATCGAAAAGGCCACCAACTACGTCGCCGCTGCCATCAAGGCCCTCAAGGATGGCAAGGCTCCGGAAGTGACTTCCACGAAGTCCTACGGTTGCGGCGTGAAGTACTAAGCTTCCCCTCGACCAACACAAAGGGCGTCCGCAAGGACGCCCTTTTTTGTGCCTGCTTACGGGGGCTTAGGCCAACCCGGTCGCCCGCAGCAGCTTGGCGTGGACCTGATCGTTGCGCAGGAACGGCGTGAACAAGGCCGAACCAGGGCCATAAGAACAGAACTCGACCATCTCACCCGTGTGGTTCTGGGAGGTGAAGCCGACGCCGGTATACTTCGGCAGGATCTCCGTCAGGGTCTTCAGGCTGACGACCTTCTCGAGGTCCGCTGGCTTGAACGGCAAACCGGTCGCGTCGACCAGGAGGTCCTGCCACTCCTTGGGCTTCTTGAATTCCTTCGCCTCGAGTTTGATCTGCTCGAGCGAGCGGTTGAGCTGGGTCAGGCGCAGGAAGGTCCGATCGGTCTCATTGTAGGACGGCAGCTTCGAGTCAAAGTCTTCGCTGCCCACGCCATTGACCTGTAGGCCACCGGTACCGTGGTCGGTGGTGATGACGAGCAAGGTATCCGGGTTGGCTTCGATGAACTTTCGGACAGTCGCGATGGCGTCGTC
>RFQN01000164.1 GCA_009924965.1 Verrucomicrobiota bacterium | reverse complement strand
CTCCCGGGACGTTCGCCGAGTTCAACAAGCTCGATGGGCAATGGGGGTACCAAGTGCCGGTATCCAGCACGAGGAGCGACCCATCGGGGGCTTCGACGACATCCGTCAGGTGGGCGCCCGTCTTGGTGAGCGTGAGAAATTCGTGTTCGGAGGCGCGGAAACCGGCGCCATCCTTCTGGAGTTCAAGACGGATGACCTTCTGGGAATTGTAGAGCGAGACCATGAGCTGGAGGTTGTCGGCAGAAGCGGCGAGCGCAGGGGCGAGGTCGTTGGCGCGGGACCAGAGCGCGCACCCGCTCGGCACCATGTGGCCGAGGTTGGCGACCAATGGCATCTTGTCGTGCGTCCGGAGTTGGTCTGCGACGATGTGCAGCCAATCGGGGCGGGTGTAGATGCCGCCGAGCTGCCACTGACCGATGGTATCGTGCCGCGGCACGCCGTTATATAGGTTACAGGTGCCGAAGATCTCGCCGGTCGGCGCGAAGGCGAGGCCCGTGGGGTTGTCGCCGCAGATCAAGGCGTGCCAACGAATGTCGGACCCGTCGAGGCGCATCGACCAGACGCCGCTGGCCATGCCCTTATGCACCAAGGTGCCGTCGCGCTGCGTCACTTCATGCCCCTTGCGGCCATGCGTCCAATAGAGACGACCGTCCGGATGCAACCAGGGCCCGTGCACGTCGGCACCGTTGGCGCTCCACTGGAAACCGCCGACCAAAAGCTCGCGTTTCTCCGCGACACCGTCGCCGTCGGCGTCGGTGAACTTCCAGATGCCCGGCGGCGAAGCCACATACAGCGCGCCGTCCGCCCAGCAGGCGCCCTTCGGCACGGTCAGGCGGTCCGCGAAGACGGTGCTGCGGTCGTAGACGCCATCGCCATCGCGGTCCTCCAGCATGACGATGCGGCCGGCCTGCTCCTTTTCGTGCTGGGCGACGCCCCACGTCACGCCCGGGGAATCGCCGACGAAGAGTCGGCCGCGGGCATCCACGCAACCGAGGGTGGGATGCGCGACCATGCCGGCGGGCACCGCATTGATCAGTTCAAAACCCGGCGGGAGCTTGGCGGCCGGAGCGGCCCCGGCCCCCTGCCCGGCGGGCAAGGTCATCTCGACCGGGCGGGCGACGTACGCCGGGACGGCCTTGGCGCGGACCGGCTCCCCGACCGGGGCGGCGCTGGCCTTCTTCGGTGCCGCAGGCGCGGGCGTCCACTTTTCCGTGAAAGCCCCCAGCGGGTGCAGCTCGTAACGACGCACGAACATCTCCGCGGCCTCGGTCTGCAGCAGGATGCGGCCACCGCTGGGCTTGCACTCGAAGGCCCGGTTCACGAGGACGCCATTGGTGTAATATTCTAGAGTGTCGCCCTTGGCGATGACCTCGAAGCGCGTCCACTCGCCCGACGGCGATTCGACGTCTTCGCGGCCGCGATAGCCTTTGACGTCTTTCCAGTCGACGTCGCGGTGCTGCCAGTTCAGGCGACCGCTGGTCATGGTGACGCGCGGCGCACCTGGCGTCCAGATGGCTTCCTTGTCGCGATCCCGACCGAGCTCCGCGCTGAGCGAAACCGGCAAGGGGATGCCGTCCGCGGTCTTCGCGCTGAGGACTAAGATGTCGCCGACGCCGCCTTCGATGATCTGGGCTTCGATGCTGGCCATCCATGCGCCGCCCTGGGCGCCGATCGGCCCGAAGCAATGCACGAGGATGCCGTTGTCGCGGGACCGCTTCGCGCGATTGCCCCAAGTCAACTCACCCCACTTGAATTCGCACACCAGGTGGTAGTCCTTGTAGGCGCCCTGCGTCACCATGCTGCCGTAGCCCTCGCCACTCACCCGCAGGGTGCCATCGGGCTGTAACTTATAGACTTCCTTGGGGTCGCCATGGATGTCGGCCTTCGGGTTGATATGATAGTCCATCTTGCCCTCGCGGACATGCGCGAGCAGGTCGATGACCTTCGTCACGGCTTCCTGCGGAGGCTCGGGCGGGAGAACAGGGACTGGCTTAGCCGGCGGCGTCTGCGCCCACGCCGCCAAAGCGCAGAGCAGGACCGGACCGAACGCCAGCCAACGGGGGGTTGGGGGAGGACTCATGGGTAAGAAGAAGGACTAAACCTTGCGTGGGTTTGTTCCAGCAGGTTTCAACCCAAGGGCCTGAAACTTAAGCCGTTTGTCGGTCAATTAAGCGCTGCTCACAGCGCCAGCATTCGACGCCGCAACTCCGCAGTGTCGGCCTTCACGTCGACCCCGCTAGGGCGATAGGGCTCTCCCAAGGTGATGGTCGCCCCGCGACGATAGAACGGCCACAGCAGGAAGAGCAGCATGTTCTGCGTGGTGATCGAGAAACGGTTCACCCAAGCACCAGGGTAGTTGCCGTAGCGTATCCGCATCGGGACCAAGGGGACGCCGGCCTGAGCGGCGATGCGCACCGCGCCGGTCTTATAGGGCAACAGGTCCTCCCCCAGCGCTTCGACGAGACCGGTCGGACAGATCGCCACGGGCTCGCCGGCCTGCAGCAGACTCACCGCCGTCGGAATCGACACCTGCACAAAGCCCCAACGGATCGCCCAGCGTTTCAAACCGGGAAAGGTGAAGACCTGCGGGTCGACCAGAAGGCGCGCCCGCGGACAAACCACGCCGAACAGGAACACGTCTCGATAGCTAGGGTGATTCGCACAGAGCAAGACTGGTCCAGGCGGGACCGACCCGACGACCTTGACCTCGCCCACGAGCCAACGGATGAGTCCCAGCGCTGGCCGCGGGATCACTGGCGAGGGCTCGGCACTGGACATGCCTGAAGCTTAGCCTACAAAGTCCCCGAAGCAATCCCCCTTCCAGCCATGCGCTCCTTTGCCCTGCTCAGCCTACTCGTCGTCGCCGCCCTCCCTGCCGCCGAGGAAAAAGTGGTCATCTGGAAACTGGACGACGTGAAAGCAGGCGAGCAGAAGCGGCTCGCCCCTGGCTTCAAACGCGTGGCCGAGTGGGCGAAAGCCGAAAAGACGGTCGTGACGATGGGTGTCATCTGCGATTCGCTGGAGAAACCGAACGCCGAGGACGTCGCCTGGATCAAGGCCAACGCCGTTGAGAACGGCGGCGTCATCGAGTTCTGGCACCACGGCTGGGACCACAAGAGCTGGACAGATGCAGGCGGCAAACAGGCCTGGGAATTCAAGGGCCCCAACCTGGCTACCCAGTCGAAACACCTGAAGGACGCCGCCGACCTCTTTAAACAGACGACTGGTCTGACGTTCCACGCCTTCGGGGCACCTTTTAACGCCAACGATGACACGACGATCGCCGCCATGGATGCGGTCCCCAGCCTGACAATCTGGATGTATGGCCCCAAGCAGGACACGAAGCGCCAAGTGCTTGGGCGGTCCCTCAACATCGAGGTCGCCACCGGCAAGGTGAGCTACGAGAAGTTCGCCCAAGACTACGTCGCTAAGAAGCCGACGGGGCTGATGTTGCTGCAGGGCCACTCGGGGATGTGGTCCGACGAATCCTTCCAAGATTTCGTCAAGATCGCCGCCCTGCTCAAGAAGGACGGCTGGACCACCCTGACCGCCTCGCAGTATGCGGCCCGGACAGCGAAGCCCGTCCAGAAGTAAGGCTTACTTAACCGGCAGCTTTTCGGCGGGCGGCGCACTCTCGGCGGCGAGCGCCTTCGCCGTCGGCAGGAAGACGCGGACATAGTCGAACTCGGCGGCAGCCGGCAGCTGCTTGTCGTCGACCGACTTCGTCCCGCCCATACCGGCCGCGATCATCGTCAGCCAGACGTTGCCATCCCCATGCTGCAGCTTGGTAGCGTCGAAGGTGTGCACGAGTTTGCCGTCGAAATAATGCTTGAGCGTGGTCGGCGTGAACTCGCAGCCCCAAACATGGAAACCCACGGAGAGGTCCGGCGTCTTGATGTGCTTGCCGCCCATCGCTACATGCGGGCCCGGCGACCACTGATGGTGGTTGATGCCGTAGTCGGTCAGCTTGACTGAGTCGTTCTCGCAGATATCGATCTCGACCCGGGGCTACGTGGACTGCCCGCCGTTCCGTAGCACCCAGAAGGACGTGTGCCAACCGGCGCCCGGCGGCACCTTGAAGCTAGCTTCGTAATAGGCATAGCGAAACAGGCGCTTACTGATGACTCCGCCCGCCGTGTACTTCAGGTCGCCGGCGGCCTCCTTCAGCCCGGCCAAGCGCAGCCGTCCGTCCGCCACGCTCACATTGGCAGGGCGCTGTTCGCTCCACATCCGCTGGCCGGTCCGATAGCT
>RFQN01000163.1 GCA_009924965.1 Verrucomicrobiota bacterium | reverse complement strand
CTCGCGCAAGGCCGCCGAGAAAGCCACCGCCGACCTCGCTGCGCAGCTGCTCGCGATGCAGGCCGCGCGGTCGACCAAGCCTGGCATCGCGCACCCCAAGGACGCCGACCACGCCTGGATGGGCGAGTTCGAGCGCTCGTTCCCGCACCGCGAAACGCCGGACCAGACGCGCGCCATCGCGGACGTCAAAGCGGACATGGAGCGCCCCGCGCCGATGGACCGGCTCGTCAGCGGCGACGTCGGCTTCGGCAAGACCGAAGTCGCCCTGCGGGCGGCCTTCAAATGCGTCCTCGGCGGCCGCCAAGTCGCCATCCTCGCACCCACGACGGTCCTTGCCCAGCAGCACTTCGAAAGCTTCCGCGAACGCCTGGCGCGCTGGCCCATCTCCGTCGAACTCCTCAGCGGCTTCCGGACCGCCAAGCAGAAGGCGCACGTCCGCGCCCGCGCCGCCGCCGGCACCGTGGACGTCGTCGTCGGCACGCACGCCCTGCTCTCCGACGGCACCTCGTTCGGCAAGCTCGGCCTCGTCATCATTGACGAAGAGCACCGTTTCGGCGTCCGCCACAAGGAACGCCTGAAGGAACTGCGGGCCGAGGTCGACGTGCTCGCGATGAGCGCGACGCCGATCCCGCGCACGCTGTATCTGGCGCTCGTGGGCGCCCGCGACCTGAGCGTCATCGAGACGCCGCCGCGCGAGCGCCTGCCGATCCGCACGGTCGTCCGCAGCTACGACGAGAAGCTCGTGCGCGACGCCGTGAAGGCCGAGCTCTCCCGTGGCGGGCAGGTCTTCTACCTGCACAACCGCGTGGAGACCATCCAAGCCGTCGCCGAACGCTTGGCCGCGTTGCTGCCGAAGGCCCGTATCATCGTCGGCCACGGCCAGATGCCGGCGGGCCAGCTCGAGGAAGTGATGTCGGCCTTCGTCGCGGGCGAGTACGACATCCTCGTCTGCACGACGATCATCGAGACCGGCCTCGACATCCCGAACTGCAACACGCTGATCATCGAGGGCGCGGACCGCTTCGGCTTGGCGCAGCTCTACCAGCTCCGCGGCCGCGTCGGGCGCTTCAACCGCCAAGCCTACGCCTACCTCTTCCTCCACCGGCACGCGGCCTTGGTCGGCACCGCCCACCGCCGCCTCTCGGCCATCCGCCAATATAACCAATTGGGAGCCGGCTTCCGCATCGCCATGCGCGACCTGGAGCTCCGGGGCGCCGGCAACATCCTCGGGGCGGCCCAGAGCGGACATGTGGCGAACGTCGGCTTCGACCTCTATTGCCAACTCCTGCGCCGCAGCGTCGCCAAGCTTCGCGGCGACCGGAGTGCGGGCGTCGACCGTTGCGAACTGAACCTCGACTTCATCGACCACACCCAGGCGGCCTTGGGCGTCGAGCAGACGAACAGCAGCGACGGCGACGGACCCTTGCTCACCGCGACCTTGCCGTCCGACTGGATTCCGGAGACCCGCCTACGCATCGAGGCCTTCCGCAAGGTGGCCTTGGCGACGGACGCCGCTGAGGTCGCCGAACTTCGGGACCAACTGGCGGACCGCTACGGGCGCCTCCCCCCAGAAGCAGCCGCTTTCCTGCAATTGGCGGAAATCCGCTGCCTAGCCGAAGCCCAGGGCGTCAGCACCATCTCGACCGACGGCTCGACCTTGCGTTGCCTGCGCATCCAGCGCGGCCGCCCGCCGGAGCCCGTGCTCGTCGGAAATCGGTTTCCCCGCTTGACCGTCAAGGACCCCCTGCGGAAACTTGCGGAAATCCGCGGCTTCCTCTCTCGGTTGCCCGCACCCACTGGTCCATGAACGCCTTTTCCTTTTCCTGCCTCCTTCTCGGGACCGCCGTCGCGGCCTGGGGGCAAGCCCTCCCGAAGAAGCCCGCCGAAACCGAAGCCGGCAAGCGCTGGACGGACCTTAACGCCGACCGCATCGCCGGAGACGCCAACGGACAGCCCATCACGCTCTCGGATATCCGCCGTCAGGTCGAACCGTTCGTCGAAGAGATCCGCCGCGGCAAGAGCGACGCCGAGTTCGCCAAGGCCATCGAATCCTACGGCACCGAGACGCTGAAGCAGATCGCCGACCGCCAGCTGGTCATCGCCGAATTCAAGACCAGCACCGGCAAGGTCCCGACCTCCTACATCGACGGCGACATCGAGGAAACCATCCGCCGCGACTTCGGCGGCGACCGCAACCGTTTCGTGGCGTCCCTGCGCTCCCAAGGGCTCACCCCGCTCTCCTACCGCAAGCTCATCGAAGACCGCATCATCTTCGAATACATGGTCGGGCAAATCCGCCGCACGGCCTTGGAGGTCGGTCCGGGCAAGCTCCAGGCCTACTACGATGCCCACAAGGGCGAATTCACACGCAAGGAAAGCGTCAACCTACGCCAGATCACGCTGATCCAAGGCGCCAGCGAGACCCCCGCGGAAGGCAAGGCCCGCGCCGAGGCTTGGGCCGCCGCCCTCCGCGACCCCGCGCAGATTCCCGCCACGATGGCTCGCTTCAAGGTGACCGGCCGCAAGACCTCGACGGCGCCCGGCTTCGCCGAAGTGGCCGAAGCGATCAGCACCGACGACTTCGCCAAGCAAGGCGGAGACACCGGCTGGAAGCCGCTCGAAGACATCAACGAACGCGTGGTCGGCGTAGTCCGCAAGCTGCGCGACGGCGAAGTCTCCGAAGCCCTGCAGTTCGACATCCCGGGCAGCCCGACGCTCTGGTTCATCCTGAAGCGCGAAGGCTTCAAGGCCGCCGGCACCGACACGCTCGACGACCCCAAGACCCGCGCCCTCGTGGAAGAGCGCGTGCGCGCACAGGCAATCAAAGACGCCGTCGAGAAGTGGTTGGCCGAGCTCCGCGCCAAGCACTACGTGGAATACCGCTGAGATGCCGACAGCGCCCTCCGCCTTCCGTTGCCGCGCCTTCCCGCAACGGTCCGCCGGCGTGCTGCTCCACCCGACGGCCCTGCCGGGCCCGGGCCCGATCGGCACGCTCGGCGCCGAAGCCCACCGCTTCATCGAGCTGCTCGCCGCGGGCGGCTTCACGTGGTGGCAAGTCTGCCCGTTGGGCCCGACCGGCTACGGGGATTCGCCTTACCAGGCACTGTCCGTCTTCGCCGGCAACCCTTACCTCCTCGACCTCGCCGACCTCGCCCGCCGCGGCTTCCTCACCGCCGACGAAGTGAGCCGCCTTCCGCGCGGCCGCGACCGCCACACGGACTACGGGCGCCTCTGGCACGAGCTCCGTCCGCTGCTGAAGACGGCAGGAAGCAGAGCCGCCCAAGCCTTGGCCGATGACGCCGGCTTCCGACAATTCCGCGTCACGCAAGCCGCCTGGCTGAACGCCTGGTGCCAGTTCTCGGCCTTGCGCGAACAAAACGGCTTCACGGCACCGGCGAGCTGGACCGTGACGGTCGCCGACGACGCCCTCTGCGCGGAAGCGGCCGCGCTGCAGTTCCTCTTCGCCGAGCAATGGCAAGCGCTGCGCGCGCAGGCCCATCGGCACGGCATCCGCCTGATGGGCGACGAACCGATCTACGTCTCGGCCGACGGCTGCGACGTGCGCGCGCACCCGCAGCTCTTCCAGCTGGATGCCCAAGGCAAACCGACCGCTGTGGCCGGCGTGCCGCCCGACTACTTCGCGGAAGATGGCCAGCTCTGGGGCAACCCGCTCTACGATTGGAACGCGCATGCAGCCGATGGCTTCGCCTGGTGGCGCGCCCGCGTGCACCACGACCTCCGGCTCTTTGATGCCGTACGCATCGATCACTTCCGCGGCCTCTGCGACTACTGGAGCGTGCCCGCCGATGCGCCCAACGCGCGCGGCGGCGCTTGGCACGATGGCCCCGGCTTGGCCTTCACGCAGGCGCTGGGCGACCTCCCGCTGGTCGCCGAAGACTTGGGGCTGCTCTCGCCTGGGGTGGACGTGCTGCGCCACGCCTCCGGCCTGCCCGGCATGGCCGTGCTACAGTTCGGCTTCGGTGGCTCGGCCGACAACCCGCACCACCCGGACAACGTCACCGCGGACCGCGTCGTCTACACCGGCACGCACGACAACGACACCCTAAGCGGCTGGCTCGCCACGGCTTCGCCCGAAGAACAGGCCAACCTCAAGGAACTGCTGGGCGCAGTCGACGACGTCCCCGGCGCCTTGGCCGACGCCGTGCTGAGCACGCCGGCGATCTGCGCCATCCTACCGGCCCAAGACCTGCTGGGGCTCGGCTCCGAGGCCCGCTTCAACACGCCGGGCAACCCGCAAGGCAACTGGACATGGCGCCTCACGGACGCCG
>RFQN01000162.1 GCA_009924965.1 Verrucomicrobiota bacterium | reverse complement strand
TGCCCTACCTGCTCTGCCTGAACCTCAACGGGATGGACGCCGATGGCGAATCCGCCGGCCGCAAGATCAAGCCGCTGGGCACAGGGCATCTCGACCTGGCCTTGCTCCGGCAGATCCGCGCGAGCGGTTACCGCGGCCCGATCGGCATCCTGAACCACACGAGCGCGGACGCCGAAGGGCGCCTGCAGGACAATCTCGCGGGCTTGGCTTGGCTGGTCGCTCAGCTCGACAGTCCCCTCGCGCCGCCGGCGCCCAAGTACCGCACGTGGTCCGAGCCTGCCCCGAAGAAGAAGCGCGCGGCCGCCGAGCCGGTGCCCTCGTTTGCGCCCGAATTCGGTTATGCGCTGGCCGGTGGTTACGTTACTAAAGGCAAGCCGACCTTCCATGCCTGGCCGATCACCGTCGAAGTCCGCGCGCGCCTCGACGGCAAGGCCGACTACAACGTCATCGTCGCCTGCAACAACAAGCCCGAGTTGGGACACTGGGAACTCAAGACCGACCGTGGCACGGGCGCTTTCGGCCTCTATATCCCTGGTCGAGGCGGTGAATTCCCGACCGGGCGCGTGACGACCGACGGTAAGTGGCACGATTACGTGGCCAGCATCGGCCTGACGCGGGTCCGCGCCTGGATCGACGGCGAACTGGTCCTCGACAAGCCCATCGCGCCCGAGAAGCCGCGTCCGGCGGCCGCGGAAGAGAAGCTCGCCTTTGGTCGCCTCGTGGACGGTTCCATCGGCTGCGATGGGGCGGTCGACGACGTGCGCCTTTCGCACGGCGAGCTCGAGCCGGAGAAGACGAGCCGGCCGATGCCGCGCCTGAAGCGCGACCAGGACACCTTGGGCAATTGGAACTTCGACGATCAACTCTCTCCGTCGGCCGCCGCGGCGGCGCCGGCGCCCGCCTTATTCCAGCCGACGTTGCCGCCGTTGCATCCGGCGGAGACGCGCCTGTGGACGGCCTTCGTGAACCGTGACCGCATCTACGATTTCTACGCGAAGCAGGCCGCGGCTTTTCGAGGTCAGTCGGCGCCGTTGCTGCCCGAGTACCCAGGCCTCGACGGTGGCCGCTATGGCCACCAAGGAAACCAGAACGACCAAGTCACGTGGCGTGACAAGCGCTGGGAGCAGGCCGACAAAGGCTCCGTGTTCTCAGGCGTGTTCCGGGGCGAGGGCCTGACGATTCCCAAGGCCGTCGCCGTGCACGAAGGCGACCGTAGCGCGTGCTTCGATCCGGTGACGTTGACGTTCCCCTTGGAATGGAAAGGCGGCTTCGTGCAGTTGGGTGAGATGCGCCACGGCTTCAATGACGGTGGCCGCATCCTCGGGACGGTCGTGCGCAAGCAGGCCTTGGGCGAGCCCGCCAAGGGAGCCGTCTACCACGGCTTCTATCGCCACGGCACGCAGACTATCTTCAGTTACTCCCAAGGCGGGCGCGAAGTCTTGGCCACCGCTTGGAGCGGGCCGCAGGACGCGGCTCAGCTGGCGCACCTGACCAAAGGTGGCCCGACGCAGTGGCCGCAGTGGCTCGAGACGAAGGGTTCGGTCGGGCAGGGGAAGCCCTTCGCGACCGACACCATCGCCGTGCCGTTCCGCAATCCCTATGGCTCGCTGATGTTCTTGAGCGGCTTGGACTTCTTCGCCGACGGCACTGCGGCCGTCTGCACGATGACGGGTGAGGTCTGGCTCGTCCGTGGGCTCGACGCCGACCTGCAGCATGTCCGCTGGAAGCGATTTGCGACCGGCCTGCACCAGCCCTTGGGCGTGCGCATCGTGGGCGACCGTCTCTACGTGCTCGGCCGGGATCAGGTCACGCGCCTGCACGACCTCAACGGCGACGACGAGGCCGACTTCTACGAATGCGTCGCGCATGGCTATGCGACGTCCAATGGCGGCCATGATTACGTGATCGGCTTGGAGGTGGACGCGCAGGGCCGCTTCTACACTTCTTCGGGGAATCAAGGCATGCTGCGCTTGAGCGGACTCGATGGCGTGGAGGTCCTCGCCACCGGCTTGCGCAACCCGAACGGCACGGGCCTGTCGCCGGACGGACGCTTCTTCACCTCGAGCCTGCAGGAAGGCAATTGGACGCCCGCGTCGGCCATCGTCCAAGTCGAGGTGGGCCAAGACGTCGGCGTTCACTTCGGTTACGGTGGCCCCAAGAACGGGGCGGCTCCGAAGTCCCCGCTCATTTACCTCCCGCGCGGTGAGGACAACTCGAGCGCTGGCCAGGTCTTCTTGTCGGAGTCCGCTTGGCCTGCGCTGCGTGGTTCCGGCAACCTCGTGCACCTGTCCTTCGGCGCCGGGGCGGCGTTGATGGTCACACGCCAGCAGGTCGGCGGGCAGTGGCAGGGCGCCGCGCAGCGCATCGCGGCCGACTTCGTGTCCGGCTCGCAGCATGGACGCTTCAACCCGCGCGACGGGCACCTGTATGTCAGCGGCATCGCCGGCTGGCAGACCTACACCACCGATGACGGATGCCTGCAGCGCGTGCGCCATGTCGGCGGCGCACCTGTCCTAGTCGGCCATGAGGTGCGCGAGAACGGCGTCCTCCTGCGCTTCAACGAGCCCCTCGCTGCCTCCGTCGCCGGTCAGGCCGCTGGGCATTTCGCCCAGTGTTGGAACTACCGTTACGCGGCGGCCTACGGCTCGCCGGAGTTCTCGCTCGCCCATCCGGGGGTCGTCGGGCACGACCCGCTGGCCATCCGCAGCGCGCACGTGCTGGCTGATGGGAAGTCGCTCTTCGTGGAGATCCCGCTGACCATCGCGCACCAAGTGCACCTGAACCTGCGCCTCGTCGCGGACCGCACGACCGACGTCTTCTTGACCGCGCATGCGTTGGCCGAGCCGTTCAAGGAATTCCCCGGCTACGCGGCGATCCCTAAGGTCGCCCATGCGCATGCCGCGCCTCCGCCGGCCGCGTCCACGCAGATGCGTCCGGTCCGCTGGGAGACCGAAGTCTGTGGCAAGCCCCCGCAGGAAATCACCTTGGAGACGGCCACCGGCCTGCAGTTCGCCCAGAAGGAACTCCGCGTGAAGGCGGGGCAGGGCGTCGCCTTGACCGTGAGCAACCCCGATAGCATGCCGCATAACTGGGTGCTGACCAAGCCGCAGGCCTTGGAAGCCGTCGCCTTGCTCTCGGCCAAGATGGCCTCGGAGCCCGACGCGTATTTCCGCCACTATGTCCCCGAGACGCCGGACATCCTCTGCCACACGCGCCTGATCGACGCGGGCAAGAAGACCATCGTCTTCTTCGACGCCCCGAAGGTCCCTGGCCGCTATCCTTACCTCTGCACTTTCCCCGGCCATGCGCAGATTATGCGCGGCGTGTTGATTGTGGAGTGAAGAGGTAGGGACAGCCCCACGTGCTGTCCTGGAGGAGTACAGAGTACAGATTACGGAGTACGGAGGACTGTAGCTGGTAGGGACGCGACTGCGTCGCGTCCGTTCGCATGGGCATCTGCGAAACGCACCGCGCGGGCTATGCTCGTATAGCGATGGTCAACGGACGCGACGCAGTCGCGTCCCTACCCGTGGGCAGAGCCCGCGAGGGTTGCGGGGAGTGTGGCGGCAGCGCCGCCCCATTCATCGACTCATTCCTCCACCCATCGACTCAGCCCTCGACTCATTCCTCGACTCCGCCCTCGACGCTTCCCTCGACTCAGCACTCTTCTTGCTCTTCCTCGGCGAGCTGTACACAGTGCCCCCATGCGATTCACCCCGATTGCCTGCCTCCTGCTTACGTCCGCTGGTTTTGCCCTATCTCCGCCTTCCCCCCAGGTGACGCTGAAACCCGTCGAAGGCGCCGTCGAGGTGCAGGTCGAAGGTAAGACGGTCGCCGCTTACCTGACGGCGAACGACGTCTCGACCCCGGCCCGCGCGAACGAGACCTATAAGCCTTACCTCCGCATCGTGGACCCCTCCAATGGCCAGGCTATCACCAAGGGCCCGGGCGGCACCTACACCCACCACCGCGGTATCTTCTTTGGTTGGATGCGCATTGGCTTCGAGCAGCAGAAGCTCGACCTCTGGTCCATGGGCTCTGGTCGACAGGTGCACACCGGCTTCAAGGAGCAGTCCGCCGTGCACGGCGTCGCCAAGCTGGTCTCGCTGATCAACTGGAACGACAAGAAGGGCCAACTAATCATCTCCGAAGAACGCACCATGGAGCTCAGCCCGATGGCGGCCCCTGGGTTCCTGCGCGTGGACTTCCTCACCACGGTCAAAGCCGAAGCCGGTGACCTGCAGCTCGAGGCCGACCCTGAGCACGGCGGCGTGCATTACCGCGCCCCG
>RFQN01000161.1 GCA_009924965.1 Verrucomicrobiota bacterium | reverse complement strand
TTGATGTATTGGTGGTCCGATTATGGTTCCAGCGGGGGCTCGACGAGCTACAACGCGGGCACGTTCGGTCCGTTGACTTGCATCCCGCCGATTCGCAGCTGGAATACGTTGGTCGACTATACTTTGCAGTACCGAAAGGCCGTCGTGAGCCGGAGTGCGGGCGGCCTCGTTGAGATGGCGCCGTCGCAAGCAGGCGGTAGCCCGCTCTACAGCTACCACGAGACGGTGTATCGTCAGCCGGTCGTGGCCCGTGTCCAGTTCGTCTTCGCGCAAGCGGCGACCGACAGCGGGGTCCTGGACGGGACCCATTGCCGCGCGCTCTTGGTCCAGCCGGTCGTGACGGTATGGAATCCCTACAACGTGCGTCTGAAGGTGAAGAACTTTTCGCTGACGATGAAGGGGAATAGCCTGCCGGTGGCGTTCGAGCTCTCGCCGCCGTCCGCCTCGGGCTTGCCTGTGCCGATGGGGTCTTGGTTCAACGGCGCGTGGGGTTCCTTGGGCTTGGCGCTCCAGGATCCTTCCGGACAGATCGATTTGATGCCGGGAGAGACGCGCGTCTTCTCGGCCGCGACCGAAAGCGCGCAGCTCTCGTTGACCGCCCCGGGGTCGGTTTCCCTGCCGTTGACTCCTGGGTATGCCGCAGGGCGGCCCATCGGTCTCTTCCTGAACTTGGAGAACTTGGCGGGCGACACCCGTATCTCCGCGCGCATGCTCAAGCTGAACACCGGTCGCGACGCCATCGCGGCGGACATCAACATCCCCGGCTGGACGCGCGGGACGCCGATCCGCTTGAGCTTCCGCAACAACGACCCCATCGCCGCGGCCTACATCTTCTCGACGCTCTACGGCCCGGATGATCCGCCCGGCCCGGAAGCGTTGCTTGCCGACGTCCGCACTAGCCCGCGCCCGTTCGGCACGTTCTCGTTTGGCCTACGGCTCGCCAACGACGGCACCGTCAAGGTTGACCGCGGCGTCGTTTCGCGCGGCACCCTGCAGTCGAGTCCTTTCTCCGGCTACACCGAGCTGGGGGATAAGTCGCGCGAAGTGCTGACCGACCTCTCCCCGCTGACCAATCAAGTCACCGCCCTCGGCGAAGGCATCCAATACCAAGGCGCCCTGCATCCGGTGAACGCGCCTTTCGACCTCTACTACCGGCCGCTCAGCGGCTGGATGGACAGCTACGCGCCGCAGGTCGACGGGGGTCAGCATGGCTACATCGTCTCGGGCTTGGATGCCTCCAGTGGCTTGAGCCGCGCGGTCGTGGCGGAACTCCCGACGGTCCCGCCGCAATCGCTGGCCGACCTGCAAGGGTGGGATGCCCGCGGCTTTAATCCGGCCCCGCCGTTCCAGTATGGCCTCGTCGGCAACTCGGACGCTTCCCCGATCCTGCCGGCGGAGGACGTCGTGGGCCGTTGGTTCGATAACGCCGGCAATTACCACCTCCGCACGGAACTCTCGGCCACTTTCCTGCAGCATGACGACGCCTTCTGCCTGAACCACGTGCTCTTTGACGATTGGTTCGTGTCCTCGCTCGCGCCCGACCAGTCCGCTTGGGGCCGACTCAACGCCTCCGCGGCCGGCAGTCAGACGGTGGCCGAACTCAAGTTGGCCTACCAGAAGCACCTGGCCGGAAAGGCGTTGCCGAACGCCTGCTATCAATTGGTCCCGGAAGCCGCCCAATTCTCGCCGGACAGCCTGGATGCGGCGAAGTTCCCCGACGCGTACCTGCGCTTCGGCGCCTACCTCACTGTCCCCGGGCAATTCAACGTGAACAGCTGCTCCGTGCCGGCCTGGCGGGCTGTGCTCGGCCATCTGCGCGATCAGCAGGTCCCTGTGGCGAAGGCGCCGTCGGGCGATGTCACGTTGGAGAAAGCCCGGCACCCGCTGCCGCGCATGACGCCGTCGCCGGAGGCCTCGACCGGGAGCGGCACGCCGACCGCCGCCTTGACGGGCTTTGCTGCCTTGACCGACGCGCAGCTGGATCAGCTCGCCGTCGAGATCGTCAAGCAGGTGCGTGCCCGCGGGCCTTTCCTGTCGCTTTCCGAATTCGTGAACCGCCGCCTGCGCCTCTACGACGGCACGGACAAGGACCTGGCGCTCAACGGTGCTTTGCAGGCCGCCTTGAAGGCGTTGGAGCAGACGCCCTCGCTGCATCCCGCCGCGCCGGCGGCGGCCCTCGGCAAGCCGACGACTCCGCCGACCGACGCCCGCTTGTCGCCGGCGGGATACCCGAGCGATTACATCAACCCTCGTGCCTCCGTCGGCCACTCTACGCACGGTTTGCCGGGCTGGCCTCGCCAAGCCGACCTGCTGCGGGGCCTGGCGCCGATTATCTCGGTGCGCGACGACACTTTCATCGTCCGTTGCCTCGGGGAGTCGCCGCACGGCGAAGGCACGGCCCGGGCCTGGTGCGAAGCCGTTTACCAACGCGTCCCGGAGTACGTCGATAACCGCATCCCCGCTTACGAGGCGCCCTTGGGCAACAAGCCTGACCCGACGAAGCCGACGCTTGGCCTGGCGAACACCGTCCTGGGACGACGCGTGAAGTTGGTTTCCTTCCGCTGGTTGCGCTTCGACGAAATCTAAAGCCCACGTCCGGCGGGTTTTCCTCGCCAACCCGCCTGCTTGCTTGCCTCCTGTGGGGGCTTGGAACCTACGCCTACCATTCGTTCGGAAATCGGACCGACCCTCAAGTTGGCGATCCCGATCATGCTGGGGATGTTGGGCTACGGCCTGATGTTCTACGTCGACGTCGCCATGGCCGGACATTTGGGCGAAACCGCCCTCGCGGCCTCGGCCTTGGCTTCGAACCTGAACTACATCCCGTATGTCTTCGGCATCGGCGTGGTCGGCGCGGTCGCCGTCTACCAATCGCAGGATAACGGAGCAGGCGTGGAAGAATCGGCCCCGGCGATCCTGCGTCACGGCATGGCCTTGGCGCTGGCCATCAGCGTGGTCGCGGCCGCCTTGAGCCATGCGCTCGTCGGCTGTCTCCCGCTCTTGGGCTCTTCCCCGGCCGTCACCGCGGAAGCCCGTGAGTTCTTCATCCTGATGTCTTGGGCGATGGTGCCGGGGCTCTTGTTCCACGCCTTGCGTGGGCATCGCGATTCGCAGCACCAGCCTTGGATTTCGTTGGCGTGGTTGAGCGCGGGCATCCTCGCGAACATCTTCTTCAACTGGCTCTGGATGTTCGGGCACTGGGGCTTTCCGGCCATGGGTCTGGCGGGGGCAGGGTGGGCCACCTTGGTGGCGCGCGGCGTGATGCTCATCGGCCTCTGGTGCACGCCCGGCCGCGGCGAGGTCCGTTGGGCCGAAGGCCTGCAGCTGGCAGTGCTGCGTCGTTTGCTCAAGACTGGCTGGCCCGCTGGCCTGCATAGCCTGAGCGAAGTCGGCATCTTCGCCATCGTCCCCATTTTGGCCGGCTGGCTCTCGTCGACGGCCCAAGCCGCGCACCAAGTGGCCATCAGCACGGCCTCGGCGGCTTTTATGTTGCCCTTGGGCTTGGGCATCGCCGCGGGCATCCGCGTCGGCGAGGCCTACGGCGCCAAGGACCCGCGTCGCGTCCAGGCCATCGGCCATGGGGCCTTGATCTTAGGTGGACTCATCATGTCGGTCTATGGGCTCATTATGGTGCTCTCTCGCCCTTGGCTGATGCAGACCTATGGCGTGGCCGGCACGGACATCGCCACCGTCGCGTCGACGCTCCTGATCTTCGCCGCGCTGTGGGCGCCCTTCGATGGCTTGCAGGTCGTCGCGGCCTATCTCCTCCGCTCGGTCAATTGCGCCGCCTGGGCGTCGTGGAGCGTCTTCTTGGTCTACTGGCTCTTCTGCCTGCCGTTATCCTTGGCGTTGGCGTTCCCTGCGGGCTTCACGCTCTTTGGGCTGCCGGTCGGCCGGTTTGGCTTGGGACCCACCGGCATCTGGATCTCTTTGGCGACGGGCCTGATGCTGGTGGCCCGCCGAGCTGCGCGTGCTGGAAGGAAAGCAGGACTTATCGAGCGTAGTGATGGAGCGCGTCTGCGATTATGTGGCGCGTGATCCCGTATACTCTGCGTCCACCCGTTTGCTCTTCCTTTCGACCTTCGATCGAGTCCGGCCGCAAGCCGGATAGCTTCCGCCTGCGGGAAGCCGGTAGCCGAGGAAAGCCTCGGCAGGGGCATCGTCTTCTGGGCACAAAAAAACCGGCCTTGCGGCCGGTTTCAGGAGCGAACGTGCGTTCGGCTTAGAGCGCGCAGGCCGTCGAGGCGACCGGGACGATCTCCACCTTGCGGTGTTCGCTGTCCCACTTGACCAGGCCGTCGGCCTTGGCGAAGAGGGTGTGG